>JAMOTU010000059.1 GCA_027062165.1 Candidatus Altimarinota bacterium | reverse complement strand
GGTGGTGCCTATGCGGCCACGGGAAACACCCGTTCCCATTCCGAATACGGAAGTTAAGCCGTAGCCGGCTGATGATACTGGCCTCACATGAGGCTGGGAAAGTAGGTGGGTGCCACCTTTATAACAGACTTATGAGAGAGTAGAAAAATGTGTTCTTTAACAGGGATATAATAGAAGGAGGCAAGGCCCTTCTTTAATGAAGAGTTTGACCCTGGCTCAGGGTGAACGCTAGCGGGGGGCTTAACACATGCAAGTCGAGCGCAGGTCCCGCTCCTTTTGGGGCGGGATGCTGAGCGGCAAACGGGCGAGTAACACGTGCTCAACTTGCCCTGGAGTGGGGGATAACGGGGGAAACTCCGCTAATCCCCCATACGCTCCTTGGGGTGAAATTCCCCTTGGAGGAAAGGCCAGGAAGGGTAACCGACCTGGTCGCTCTAGGAGGGGGGCGCGGCCCATCAGCTAGTTGGTGAGGTAACGGCTCACCAAGGCTATGACGGGTAGCCGGTCTGAGAGGATGATCGGCCGCAACGGGACTGAGACACGGCCCGTACCCCTACGGGGGGCAGCAGTGGGGAATCTTGGGCAATGCGCGAAAGCGTGACCCAGCCACCCCGCGTGGAGGATGAAGCCCTACGGGGTGTAAACTCCTTTTCTGGGGGACGACGACTGACGGTACCCCAGGAATAAGGGACGGCTAACTACGTGCCAGCAGCCGCGGTAATACGTAGGTCCCGAGCGTTACCCGGAGTTACTGGGCGTAAAGCGTCCGTAGCCGGCTGGGTAAGTCTACCTTCAAAGACCACGGCTTAACCGTGGGAAGGGGGTAGATACTGCTCAGCTAGAGGCAGGTGGAGGCCAGTGGAATTCCCGGTGGAGGGGTGAAATCCGTTGATATCGGGAGGAACGCCAAAAGCGAAAGCAGCTGGCTATGCCTGTCCTGACGGTGAGGGACGAAAGCCTGGGGAGCAAACCGGATTAGATACCCGGGTAGTCCAGGCTGTAAACTATGCGCGCTAGGTGTCGGCCCTAATGGGTCGGTGCCGTAACCTAACGGGTTAAGCGCGCCGCCTGGGGAGTACAGCCGCAAGGCTGAAACTCAAAGGGATAGGCGGGGGAGCACACAAGCGGTGGAGCGCCTCGATTAATTGGATAATAAGCCAGGAATCTTACCTGGGCTTGACATGCTGGCCGAAAGGCCTGCCCGAAAGGGTGGGGATTCCCTCTTCGGAGGGATAGGCCAGCACAGGTGCTGCATGGCCGTCGTCAGCTCGTGCCGCAAGGTGTCCGGTTAAGTCCGGGAACGAGCGCAACCCTCGCCCCTAGTTAGGATGTCTAGGGGGACTGCCGGGGTAACCCGGAGGAAGGAGGGGATGACGTCAGGTCATTATGGCCCTTATGCCCAGGGCGTCAGAGGCGCTACAATGGGTGGT
Source organism: Candidatus Altimarinota bacterium (assembly GCA_027062165.1). Classification (GTDB taxonomy): domain Bacteria; phylum Patescibacteriota; class Gracilibacteria; order Absconditabacterales; family Absconditicoccaceae; genus JAMOTU01. The sequence continues at coordinate 8,449 of JAMOTU010000059.1, read as the reverse complement.
ACAGCGGGAAGCGACGCCGTGAGGCGGAGCAAATCCCTTAAAACCACCCCCAGTGCGGATCGCAGTCTGGAACTCGACTGCGTGAAGCTGGAATCGCTAGTAATGGCGGATCAGCCACGCCGCCGTGAATATGTCCCTGCTCCTTGCACTCACCGCCCGTCACACCATGGGAGCTGGGGCTCTCTGAAGTCTCGCGTAGGCGGGATGAGGAGAGAACCAGCGACTGGGGTGAAGTCGTAACAAGGTATCCCTACCGGAAGGTGGGGATGGACCACCTCTCTAAATGACAAATTTTTCTTATAGGCTGTACTTACTCCAGGGTCTTGTCTCTTTCTATTATATCCCTGTTAAGACTATGTTGTAAAAGATAGCTCTTTTTAAAAAGAGCTATCTTTTTTTATTTGAAAAAAAATAAATTTTTATTAAATTATAACTACTTTTATTTTAGATATATTGAAATATTTTAAAATATGTTTAATTTACCTAGTGATATAATTTTTTCATTGCTTTTAGCAGGATTAACTTTTTTTTTGTGACTTTTAATATGAAAAGGAATTTATGAATTTTATATTTTAAAGCAACAAACTAAATTAGATAAGCGTAGAGAAGAAGTAGAAAAGCAAATTATTCAAATGATGAAAGATGCTGAAAAAAGAGCTGAAAAAATTATTAATGAAGCTGAGAGGAAGGCTTCTAAGCAACTTGAAAAAATAGAAAAATTAGAAGATAAAGTTTTTGAGAAAGAAAAAAAAATAGAGAAACAAAAGGAATTATTAGAGCAAGAAAAAAAAGAATTATTAAATAAAGAAAAAGAGATTGAATCTCTCAAACAGAAGCGATATTTAAAATTATCAGAACTTGCTAAGTTATCTGAAGAGGAAGCAAGAAAAATTTTAATGGAGGAAATCAAAAATAAATATTCTAAAGATTTGGAAAAATTAATCTCTAAATTGAAATTGGAGAATGAATCTACTTTAAGACAAGAAGCTGCTAAATATATTGTTAAGGTATTACCAAGAGTGGCATCAGATGTAGTTAGTGAATATACTACTACTACTATTGATTTACCCGAAGAGACTATAAAAGGAAAGATAATAGGTAGAGAAGGAAGAAATATTCAATTTTTTGAAAAATTAACATGAGTAGAATTAATTATTGATGATACTCCTATGGTAGTGAGACTTTCTTCTTATGATCCAGAAAAAAGGTTTATAGCTTCTGAAACATTAAAAAGATTAATAAAAGATGGTAGGATTAATCCTATATATATTGAATCTGTTTATAATAAGGTTAGAACAGAATTAGATGACATATTTTATAAAAAATGAGAGGAGGTTTTTCTTCAGTTAAATATACCGTTAATGAACCCGGATATTGTTAAAATGGTTGGTAAAATGTATCTTAGGTATAGTTATGGACAAAATTTATTAAACCATAGTATAGAAGTTGCAAAGATATCTGAAATGATTGCAAATGAGTTATGATTAGATTGAAATTTAGCTAAAAAAGCTTGATTATTACATGATATTTGAAAACTTTTAGTAGAATCTTGACAAGCTCATGCTAAGATAGGAGCTGATTTTTTAAGAAAATATAATTTACATCCTGTGGTTATAGAAGCTGCTGAGTCTCATCATTTTGATATTATGCCTACTAATCCTATAAGTTGGATAGTAGCTGCTGCTGATGCTATTAGCGCTTCTAGACCTTGAGCTAGATTTAATACCAAAGAATTATTTATAGAAAGGTTAGAAAATTTGGAAAAGTTAATTATGTCTATAGATTGAGTAAATAAGGTAAATATTTATCAAGCTGGTAGACAAATTATAGTGTTTGTTGACCCTGATAAAATTTCAGATTTAGAGTTGGAAAATTTATTAAGAACTGTAGCAGAAAAGATAGAAGATCAATTAGATTATCCTGGTATGGTTAGAGTAATTGCTATTAGGGAGAAGAAAGTATCAAGTTTTGTTAAATAAACTTGAAAAATAAAATAATATTTTTATTATTAGACAATCTTAATTGTATATTTTTATTATTTAAAGAATTTTTTAAATGGCACATAAGAAGGCAGCAGGTAGTACCAAAAATCTAAGAGATTCAAATCCAAAATATCGTGGTGTTAAATTGTTTGGTTGACAATTCGCAAAAGCAGGAAATATAATAGTTAGACAAAAAGGTGATAAGTATAAAGCGTGAAGAAATACTTATGTTGGTAGAGATTTTACTATACATGCTGCAGTTGATTGAATAGTTAGGTTTAGAAAGAAAAAGTTTTTAAGATGGGATGGTAGAAAATATCTAAAAACAGTTGTAGAAGTAGAACCTATAGAAAAATAAAAATTTTAGTTTATTAAAGTGTTAACTAATAATGGCGGTTCCAAAGAAAAAGGTATCTAAGACAAGAAAACATAGAAGGCATTCAGAATGGGAAAGGAGAAAGTTGAGAAAGATTTCTAATAATTTAAATTTAGTAAAATGTCCTAATTGTTGAAAATATAAATTGGCTCATAGAGTTTGTCCTCATTGTGGATATTATAAGGGGCAACAAATAATTACTATTAAACAAAAGTCTAAAGAGACTACTTTAGAGGTATAAATTATGACCCGCTTTAAGCGGGCTTTTTTATTATTTATATTTACAAAATAGATGTCTAATATTAGAGCTAGGATAAATGCCAGGAAAGTTGTGTTGATTTATTTTTACGAAAGATTGGTTTTTCAATTTGTTAGGGATAATTTTAATAGTATATTAAAAAAGTTTGAAATATCGTCTAATAATGTTAAAATAAAACAAGAAAATTTCTTGAAGTATTTAACTGATGCTGAACTTAATTTGTTGAAAGATTTGATTAAAGAAGATTGAAATATAAAAGGAGCTAATATATGATTGATAGAGTTTAAGGTAGATGAAGAGATAAATTATATAATTAGTAACTTTTTTTATAAAGATGATGTAGATACAGATTATGCATTGAATATCGCTAGATATTATGATCAATATGAGCAATCTGTAAGACAAAAAGTTGATGAATTAGCTAAAACTTTTAAATTTGATGAAATGGATTTTATAGATAGATCAATTTTTTTGTTATGATATATCGAATATAAAGAAATGAAAGTTGACAAACCATTAGTTTTAAATGAAATGGTCGAATTAGCAAAAAGGTATGGAGATGAGTGAAGTTATAAATTAATTAATTGAATAGGAGATAGACTTTTAGATAATTAAAATATCTAAATGCCTAATTGAATAAATGTAGATAAAGATTGTTTGATGAAAGGGACTTGTTCGATGGAAGTATATAAAACATTAGGTATAGAAAATACTGAATGGCAAAAAAATAAAAGTGGTGTTACTTTTATGTCTGATGTTGTGTCTGGATTAACTTTCTTTATTTGAACTATTGTGTTTATTTCTTTGTTAGTTTCTTGATTGATGCTTATTTTTGCTGGAAGTGATGAAAAGTTAGCTGAAAAATGAAAATCTGGAATAAAATATTCAGCAATTTGACTGTTTTTAGTGGTAGCTAGTTATTCTATTATAAAATTTATTCAATATTTTATGAAAGGATAAAGTTATCGGACTTTACAACAATATTTAGAAATCCAAAATTGTGAATATGTCTCTTCGAAATTTTTGTTAAAAACAAGTTTTCAAACTAAGGCTTTAAGTTTTCAGATTTGTTTTCTTATTACAATTGTTTTATCATAAGATTTTTTAGGGTAGACAGATATTAAATAGATTAGATTATCGTTTTTCTTAAAAGTAAAAAAATACATAGGAAAAGCAGAAGTATTTTTAATTTCAAATTGTTTTGTTCGTTCGTATATAGCAGCATCGTCTCATCGGATATAATTAGAATAATATTTAGCATACCGCTTAGTATGATTGTATCTTTTAGTAATTACTAGATATGGATTTGTAAGAGCATTTCTAAATAATTGAGTAGAAGCTCCGCACACTCATTCATAAAATAAATATTTTTTGTGTCTATTTCATAACTCTCTACAATATAAATTATTATTTATTTGAGATAATAATTTGTTAAAGTTTAGTTTTTGGTGAGGTAAGAGTATATATCAATTTAGTGAATTTATAGCTAGTAAATAGTTATGTTTTCTGCATTTTCACCGGTTAGATAAATTTTTTGTAGATATGTAGAAAGTATAATTTTCTAATTGTTTTCTAATAATATATTGTTTAGGTATTTTAACATAATAATTTTTGCTTAAAAGTATACTATTAAGTAATATTTCTCAAGTTGAGTTTGTTGATATTAATTTTGTAAACTTATCATAATCTGTAAAATATAGTGAGTTCCAAATGATAGAGGATCATGTATATAAGAAACTAGATTTATTTAAATAAAATGTATGTTTAAAGTCTTTTATATAGTTAATTCATTCTTTGATAGAAGTGTAAGTATCGATAATAGGAATATAATTTTTACTAAGACAGGAAGGAGTTAAAAGGAAACTTTTATCATTTTTTATTCGTTTACAAGGTGTATTTTTTATAAAGTTTTCTAATTTGATATATGCTTTGTAATTTTTTATTTTAACTTTTTCTAATTTTTCTTTCAACTTTATATATTCAGTTATACTAATGATATTATAAGCAAAGCTTATAGATAATATTGATAGTATAAAAATAAGCAAATGTATCAATTTCATAATGATAGTAGTTTTTATGTTTTAAACATCTATTTTTTTAATATCTGCTTCTATTTCTTCTTCTATTTGTTTTAAGAATTTATGATATAGTTTTGGAGTAATAATTTCTTTTTTATATAAATCTTTTACAATATTTTCTTCTAATTTCATCAAATTCTTATTTAATAATTTAGCATTAAGCCAATTAACTAGAGTAGGCTTTTCTTCATATAATTTTTCTAATTTTTCTTTAGCTTTATTTAAAAATCCTTTATAGATTTCTATTACCTCGTCAAATACGTTTAGATCAAATCCTGTTTCTTGTTTTTTTAGTTTTTCTAGTTCTTCTATTACTCTTTGTGAAATTAGAATTTTAGCCCTATTTTTTAAATATTGAAAAATAATACTATTTTCATTGATTCAATCAAGTCGTTGTCAAATTTTTTCAAAGATATCTATTTTTTTCTTTTGTTTTTCTTCAAAAGTTTTAAATTGCGATAATCCCTTTTTGAGCCTTTCTATTTGAGTATCGATTTTTTTTAGTAAGTATTTGAAAATATATTCATCAATTTCTCTATATGTAAAGAGTTCTTTTAAAAACATTTTTTCCATACCTAAAGCATGTATTAATATTGCTCTTTTAAGAAAATCGTGAGTATTTTTTTCTTCTTTTAAGAATTTTTTTAGCTTTTCAATATCTTCTTTTAATTTTTTTGTATAGATATTTTTAAATTCTTCATATTCTGTTTGATGGATAAATCATTGTTTGAAAAGATTTTCTATTTGTTTTAAAAGTTTAAGGTTAATTAATATATTTCATTCTAGTAATTCAAATTTTTCCCATTTATTTAGTTTATTTAATTTAAATAATTTTATAAGTGGTTTTATAGTAGGTGCTTTGACAAAAAGAGTGAACATTATACTCATAACTATTAAAGTTAGCAAAAATTCTTTTATTGTAAAAGGATAATTCCATCCTGGAACTGAAAGATTATCAGGAATCATTAATCACATCATTATAGCCAAAGCTCATCTTAAGCTTCACCATGCTAGTAGATGTTGCCGAGATGAAGGAACTGGTTCTTCTAATTTTGTTATTTTAATTAAATTAAGAGGTAAATATACGCTTATAGCTCTTGCTATGATTACTACTATTATTGCTATTATTGTTGGTAGGATAAATTGAGAAATATTGATGTGTATTTTAGAGAGAATAAATCAAATTAGAATAAACACTAAGGAATTACTTAAAAAGGCAAAAAATCACCAGAATCTATCCATATATTCTTCTACTTTGGGACTTATTTTATATTTTCAATAATTTCACATTATAATAGCAGCTATAGCAGTAGCTATGATTCCAGAAATTTCAATATGAGGTATATGTATATTGATAAGTTCAGTTAAAATAAATGTAAGGTGTGCTAAAATCATTGTAAGTGTAATTTCTACATATTCGTGGTTTTTAATTTTTTCTATTACTTTAGCAAATATAATTCATATAATCGCACCAAAAATTGCTCATCCTAAGAGCATTATAAAAAATTTAATTAGTCCGCTAATAGCTGTTTCTCAGTTAAATACTCCTAATTTTATACCTTCTAGTATTGATAAAAACAATGCTAAAGCAGTTCAATCATTAAATAGACTTTCTCATTCAAATATTAAAGCAAGTCTTCTTGGAGCTCATACTTCTTTAAATAAAGATAATACTGCTACTGGATCTGTAGCAGATATTATAGCTCAAAACAGTAAACAAATTTCAAATGGTATCTTGAATCAAATTAATTGTAATCAATAATAAAGTCATAGTCAGATTAAGATAGTGGATATTAAAAGTCATGCTACAGCAAGAGATAGTATCGTAATTCGATTTTCTTTTAGTTGTTTGTATTTAATATTGTATCATGATTCAAATATTAATATAGGAAGAAATACAAAAAATAAGACTTCTGGTGAAAGCCGAAAATGTTGTAAAAATTCTAGTCCAGGTAATTTGGATATAGGTATTAAGATTAGACCGGCTAGAACGAGAAGTATGGTATAAGGGAAATTTATTTTTTTACTTAAAAGATATAAGAAGTTTGCTATTATTAAAAGAATAATGATAGATAAAGTTATAGCTATAAATGTTTCAGACATAACATTTAATTTAGATTTTAAAAAGGACTGGATATTTTTAATAAATTAAATTTTTAAGTCAATAAAAAATTTAATACTTGAAAAACGTTATTATAGGGATATATTTAGATAAGGTTTTAAAATTAATACATTATAAAAATGAAAAGAAATAAATTGTTATTTTTATTGCCTTTTTTGTGATTTTCTTTGTTTTTTTTAGTTTTTGCTGATATTAATGTATGGGAAGATATAGAAAAAGATAGGGTTGTTAAAGAAATAAAAGGCAATAGTGAAAGTTTAAAATTGAAAAGGGTTAAAAACAATGTAGAAATTGAAAAACTTTTAATCCAAAAAGTTTTAGAAAATTTTGATGAAATTTGTTCTAACTTTTATAGACCTGTTCCTCTAATGAATCAAGGGATGATATTGAAAGGAAATACAAATATTGATTCTATTAGTCTTGAAAGAAGTGAGAGTTATCAATTTAATTACGAAGGATCTAAATCTAAAATAGAATATTCTAAAACAAATATTCAAAAAGCAGGTGTTGATGAGCCTGATATTTTGAAAAATTTAGGTAAATATGTAGTTTATTATAACAGAAAGGCAAATAAAGTATATATTATAGAAAACAATTTGAAAGATATATCACAATCTAGGATAGTAGAAACAATAAATGTTCCTTCTGTGATTAGGAATGTAAAAATTTTAAACACTTCTAATAGATTGATTTTAATGTGAACAAGGTCTAGTAAGTGGGGATTGGTAAAACCAAGAACAGATATATTAATTTTTGATATATCAAATTTGCCAAAGATTAAATTTATAGCTTTTTATGATATTAAATGAGTATTTTTTGATGCTAGATTAATAGATGGAAAACTTTATGTAATTTCTAGTTATGATTTTAATCAGATTTTATATAGTATTTGCAATAAGCGATGGTATCAACCAATGAAATGAATAAAAGGATTTTGACAAATTTTTAATGTCAATTTAAATGATAAACAAATAAAAGAGTTTTTAAAAAATAATTTAAAGAAATATAAAAATAAAATTAAAAAAGATTTATCAGATGTGATAAATAATAAGACTATATATTTATTTTATTCAAAGAACGGAAATTTAGTTTTAAAATGAAAAAAATATCCTTTTAAACTTTGAACGAAATTTATAAAATCTAACAATATTTATTATATTCCTGCTGATTTTAGTAAAATTGATTCGTTAAATTTTAATGTTGTAGGGATTTTTGATGTACAAGAACCTAAAGACAATTTTAATCAATATTTTGTTTGGTGAAATTTAAGACAATGACAGATTCATATGACAAAAAGATCTTTGTATTTGGTAAATAACTATTATCGTTATCAGAATTGGCGTTGTCCTCCGGGTCTTTATTGTATAATGCCCGTATTTAGAAGATGAGATTTTACATTGATTCATAAATTAAGATTAGGTTGATTTAATTTGGATTATATAAATACAGCAGTAATACCAGGTAAGCCTATTAATCAATATTCTATGGATGAGGATAGCAGTGGCTATTTTAGAATATTTACAAAATATTATTATCCACAAAGAGCAACGGATCTTTATGTTTTTGATTCTTGATTAACATTAGTCTGAGAGCTTACAAATATTGCTCCTGGTGAAGAATTCAAATCTTCAA
>JAMOTU010000058.1 GCA_027062165.1 Candidatus Altimarinota bacterium | reverse complement strand
TTCTTCTACAAACATTACCGAAAATACAAGAATAAGATTCAATATAACAAAAACAGCAGTAAATTTTGCGTGAGCTAATTTGAAAGTTTATTTTAAATAAACTTGCACGAATGTGCTTTGCTTATTTAAATAAACTTGCACGAATGTGCCCTGCTCATTTAAATAATAAAATAATTCTTCAATGCTAACAATACCACGCAGAGGATTAATTCTAGATCTACCTCTTAATTGAGACGCTAAAGATTATAGTTGAAATTGATACGATGGAACTCCTACTGATGTTGCTTGGGTGGAAACAAATATTGGGTATCAAAATAAATGTGCGAGTTTTAATGGGAGTAGTAGTTATGTTGATTGTTGAACTATCTTAAATTGAATATCTAATTTTTGTATATCTTTTTGGTATAATTCTAAAAACGCTTCTCAATGAAAATATATGATTTCGCAAGCTTGAAGTAATTCTTGAGATAAAATTTTTGCTGTATATGAAAATTGAAGTTCATCTTTTGTAGACTTTTTTAACAATAATTGAAATTCAATTTGAACAATTACATTTAAGTCAGAAGCAAATAAATGGATAAATCTAATCATAATAGTTAATTGAAATAATGCTTATTTATATAAAAATTGAATATTAATATGAAATAGTTTTTGATTAAATGATAGAGATGTAGATAGTACTACTCCTTTTTATATAGGGAGAAGAATATCAGATTACTGGATAGGAAAAATTTGCTTATTCCGTATTTACAACCGCGTTCTAACCGAACCCGAAATCCATACTCTTTATCTCGAATGATTAAGAAAACTTACTCCAGCTCGTAATACTTATTTATAATATAATTCAATAAAATGGGATTATTTGACGGACTTGTAGCTTATTATGATTTTAGAAACTGAGATTTAAGTAATTTAGTAACAGGAGAAAAAGCGACTAATAATGGGGCTACGCTTACCACTGACCATTTAGGGTATGAAAATTGTGCGTATAATTTTAATAGTTGATATATTACGTTACCAAAACCAATACATATTGGATGAGGAGATCTAACAATAATTGCATTATTTAAAAAAGATAGTGCTTATAGTGAACAAACACATATTATATGAAATAATAATAAACAAGCTAATAGGTGGAATTTGGCTGTAAGTGATAATGGTCAAAAGAGTGTATTTTTTTGGAATGACAATTGAGATAATGATTTATTAATTGTTCTAAATCAAAATGTAATAGATTGAAAATATCATATGACTACTTTTATATCATCTTCAGCTTGAAGTAAACTAATTTTGGATGACTTTGTTGAAGAAAAAACTTCTGCTAGAACTATTAATTTTTCATCTGATACTAACTATATTTGATACCATCCTGCTCAAAATGTAAATTTTAAATGAGATGTATCTTTAATTTTAGTATTTGAACGTGCTCTCTCAAACTCTGAAGTTAAACTTTTATATAAATTACTAATGCATTAAAATGTACATCTACAAACACCCTAACTTCTTTATTCCAAAAGAATTTCAAGACTGACTTATAGCGGCGTATAATTGAAAACACAATTGAAATAAAGTAATAGATATTTCTTGAAATTGAAATCATGGAACTGCTAATGGAGGAGTAGTGATGGGAAGGAGGAATAATACGCATTATATGAAGTTTGATGGGAATGATGATTATGTACAAATAGGCAATATTCCGACATATGAACAATTTAGTATTTATATTATTGCAAAAACTAACTTTAATAATCAACATAGAAGTTTGTTTTGTCATCAATTAAGTTCAAATCTTTGAGCAGATGTTATTAATTTTTATTTTTACGATGATAATACTTTAAATTTTTGATACAGAGACCCTGATTGAACTACTTGGCATAAAATAGCTTATACTCCTATATATTATAAATTGGCACATTATGTTGCTGTAAAATGATATAATTGATATGATTATATATATGAAAACTGACAAGAAAAAATATCATCAATAACTAATAATATCCTAAATAACACTGACATAAATAAAATATGAATGGAATGAGATGATGCTCGGTTTAATTGAATAATATGATTAGTTTTGTTTTACAACAAAGCTCTCTCCCCACAACAAATCCAAAAAATGTATGACTTTTTTAGACAATGGTATTATGATTAAAATAGAAAACCTCCGCGTTATGCGGAGGTTTCTTTTATTAAATGTAAATGTAGATGTTCCACACTAGCCTCTGGATGACCTCAAAAATGTCTACCAAGCAACAAAAATCAACTATCTAGATATTCTGTTAAGATGTATTGTAACTCATCTAATTCATAATGATCTAATTCTATCCATTTTGAAATATGTTTTTTCGGTATAAGGAGTAAGTGTTCTTGACAGTGAGGATAAGGATATTTGTTTTTTATCACATACCAATAAAATTTCTCTTCCACAATAGTGTTTTTCTCTGGATTACAAAAAGGGCAATCTGTCGAAAAACCATCTTTCCTGTTAGTATACTTATACGGGCGGGCGTAAACTACGCAAGGTTTACGCCCAATTAATTTTTTATACAGCCAAATAAGGAAATTAGCTAATTTCTTTTTCATTACTTATTTTTAAAAAATTAAATGTTTTTCTATTCTTTAAAAGAAAAAAAGCAATTTTACTCCATTAACTTCTATTTTATCTAAAACTTGTATTCAACAAACCTCACTAAATTCTTCTGTATAATACCATTTTCAATTTGAAGGTAAAAAATATAATTTTTCAAGTCTTACTGCTCTTGCTGGTATTCAAACATATTCTTCAAGTAAATTAGCATCTTCAATAATAGCAAAGAAAATATCGTCAGGTATTTCTTCTTTATATTCTTCAAGTTGTTTCTTAGCATATCTTTTTTGATAATCTTTTAATTTTGACATAGATATAACTTTTTTAGCCGTTTCTATTTTCATTGTTTATTTTGTTATCTTTTAAAAGTTTAGGGTTCTCATAAATATTTCCAACTATTTCTAATCATTTTGCTTTATTATATGTTAGAGACAATCAGCCCGCATATCAAAATCAACAATATGTTCATCATTTTCTACAAAAATAAGATATAACAACAAGACAACCGACACCATAAGCTGGTGAACTTCAATTTTTATTTATAATTTTAACAATATCTCCTTCATAAATTTCTCTTCAATTTTTGTCTTTTAATCAAGTATACTGTCAAATACTTTTTTCATCTACCACATAAAATTCCACACTAGCAATCCTATTATTTACCGCTTTTGCATCGGTTACTATAATCCAGTCTTTATCTCTTTTAACTAAGTATCAATAAACCCATTTGTTACATTCTTTGTTATAGCCTCTAAATTTTATTTCTCTCATTTTTCTTTTTTATTTAAATTACTAAAATCTATCTTAACTAAAAGTTCTACAACTTTATCTGGGAATTTTTTTATTATTAAATTGCTCTGTCTTTCTAAAACTCTTTTAACTATATTTGTTGTAGACAAATCCCACTTCTTTCTTACATCTCCTTCAGGTAGAAATTTATCTGGGTCTTTGTGTCCTACTATTATTGTTTTTGTTTTTCAGAAAGTTCAATATTTTAACTTCCTACTAACCCTTAAATATTTTCAAAATCTATCAAAATATTCTTTGTGACTAACCCAAAAGTCAGGACTTAAAAACAACATTAAATCACTAGGGAATAAGTCTTCATCTATATTTCGAATAAAAACTTCATCTACTCATTTTATATGTTTCCATTGATATTTCCTCTCTTCATCTCACAATATTGGTTCCTTTCATTTTCTTTTTTTTGTTCTTTTACTTGCTTCTAATCCTACAAACATCTTAAGTTCTTCATCTTTTAATCAAATTTTATCTTTTATTTTTTCTTTTGCAGTTTTTATATAAGCTATATGTCCTGGATGACATAAATCTCACGTCATACATACAACAGCAACCTTTTTTCATTTAGCTTGTTCTTCTTCTATTTTTTGTTTTACACGCCTCAATTCTGGCGTGATATACTCTTCTATAGCTATAGCTCTACTTAAAAGTTTTTCGTATCTTTTTTTTAAATAAGTTAGAGTTTTGATATAGTTTTCATAAAAATCTTTTGGTAAAACGTCAGCTTGTATATTTAGTTCTTTAAATTCATCTTGAATCTTCCAAAGTTCCTGCCGATATTTTTCTTTCATTTTTATTTAATTAATTTATTAAAAACAAATTCCCAATCTGGTTTAACGAAATCTTTACCTTTAATTATTTTTCCTTTCTTTTCTCAATCTTGTATTTTTTCTCTTGATTTAGTCCAGTTAGAATATGCTACTTCAATAAGTCATCTATAAAATAACTCATAAGGTATATCTTTCTTTTGTCTGTATTCTTCTATATAGTTTTCTTCTATTTTCTGCCCTGCAAAATAATCATATCAAAGCATAACCCAAAATTGATCTATATAACCATCAATTAAACCTATTACATCTTTATCATACCACGCATTATAAATCTCCTCCATCTCTTCAACTATCAATTTAGAATAAAGCATTGTCATTTTTTCTTTATCTTCATCTCACTGAAAATATTCGAACCAATCTATCACTGCTTGCAATAAAATTTTTTCTATATCTACTGGTAAAGAACTATTTTGTCTTAACTCGCCTAATTTATTTAGCCATTCTTGTCTTTTATCCATTTTTTCTTCTTTTACGATATAAAAAATGATCTTTAGCTTCTTTTACCCGTTTGTAATTTTTACTTATAGTTTTTACTTTCTCAATTATTATATCCGACAATCTCTTATATTCGAATTCATATCCAACATCATTTGCTAATCGGCTTGATACCCACTTCACCATTATTCCCTCTCAATGCTTTTTATATTTTTCTTCCCAAAGCCGTCTTATACTATCTTTATATTTTTTTGCTATATCTCTATCATCATCAATAAAATCATCGAATACAATTAAAATCCCTTTTCTTGGTCATCACCGACTTGAATATTTTTCTAACTTTTTATCTAAATAATTCACTAAAGCCCAAAATCATTCTTTTGAAAGTGCTGTTTTCTTTTTGTTTAAGTAACCCATTATTATTTACATAGATAATAAAAACTTTGATCATCTATCTTACAAATCCAATACTTTACATTTCTATACCATATCCTCCAATTGCCTGCATATTTTTTAGCTGTCCTTATTAAATTATGAGAACTATATCAATTCACTATCCACGTTCTTACAAACTGTTTAAATCCTTCTTCATCATTTCTGAATATTGCCGCCCATCTTCAAGACCATCTTTTATAACATTTATAGTGATATAATCCTCTTGGATTACAAGATAAGCTCCATCTATTATGATACCATTTTCATAAAACATTTTTATATCCTCCTTCAGCTCTTGCAACTGCTTCTCAGATTATTGCCAACTTCCAAGCTATAAACCATCTCAACTCTTCATCGCATCTTCAATTTGGATAACACCGTACGTGTTTAAAATTATACAATTCTTCAAATGCCCATAGCTTGTACCTTTCTAACCTTTGCTGCTGTGTTAATCCTTGAATGCTGGACGATACATTTCCTCAACTGGTTGCATAGGCTGATAATCAGTATAAGATATAGATTCGTGTTGTGATTCAGATGATTCCACCGATAATAGCGAAAGTTTTAATTTTAGATATAATTTTCTGCATATTTGTTTAACTAAATAGTATAAATCACAAGCTACCCAATATAAATTTTGAAACAATAACTTTAAATCAGCAAGTAATATTTTAAATGTTCTTGAAGGTTTTATTGATTTGTATTCTTCCCAATTATTAATATATTCTGCATAACTTATCCTCATAATAGCTTTATTACAATATAAAGCAATAAAATCCAAGGCAAAATACCTCAAACAACTAATACTAAAGCCTCTACAATCCAACACTTATAGCAATAATAATCATTAATCTCCCGTCAAGTTTTTCAAAATAATCTTTGATTTATCTTGTCTGCAATTTCAGAAAGCCAAAGAAAGTATCTAGCTATCATTTTTATTTTTGTTAAGATATAAAAGTTTTTCCATTATTTGCGTTTTAATCTTTTGTTCTTCTTGTCTTTCGTATTCTTTTTCAAGTTTTTCTCAAAGTTGGTTTAGTTCTTCAATTAATTTCTGGAACTCTTCTTCTCAATGTTCTAGTAAATATTCTGCTAACAAGTATTCTGTAAACTCTTCCATTTCATCAGCTAATTTATATATACCTCTTTGAATCTCTTCATATTTTTTTATTATTTCTTCTTTTTTCATTGTTTTTCTAACTTACTTTCTAAATCTTCTATTCTCTTTTCTAAATTTTTAACAAATTGTTTTAAATCTTCTATGCTTCAATATTCTGTTTTAAATAATGCTTCAAGCATTTTAATTTTACTTTGAAGTTCTGCTATCTCCCTCCTTAAAAAGTTTATGTCTTGTGCTAATTTCATTGTGTGTTATATTTTAAGAATATAAAAAACTCTTTTGCTTTGTTCATAAACAACTAAATAAGCTTCTCATCAAGAAGAACTTATTTTTTTTAATGCAACTACTTGATGTGGCTCCAATAACTTCTTACTTCTTTCTATTATAATAGACTCTTCAACCTCTTTTTTTCGTAAAACTTTTTTAACTTCGATCGCCACAAATTTTCAATTTCTACAACATACTATATCAAAAGGTTTTAAACTACGTCATATATCAGGGATTTTGTATACCCAATTTCCTTGCAAGCTCAATTGCTTTGTTATATAAGTAGTCGCCTCTCTTTCTTTTGTAAAATTCTTCTTTTGTTTCTGGTTGTTTAATAACAAACTCAACCAATTTTTTGAAATAAGCTTCATCGAATGTAAGTAATGAATCTAAATATACATAACATTCTGGTAAAATCTTAATCTTAATCTCTTTAGGTAGTTCGTGTGCTATCTTTAACCACAATCTTTTTCTTCTGTGATGAGCAGAATAGATACCAATTTTTCTCCGTTTATTACTATTATCTCCAAAATATTCTGCAAAAGCCAAGACTGGAACACCAAAATATCTACATAAAGGATTTAAATGTCGATTCATATACAATTCAATCTCTTCATACTCACTATTTCAATGTCTTACTAAAATATTAAATGTTGGTATAAAACTAGCTGTTATAAGTTTTACGAATCAATCAATATAATATTGTTTTAATTCTTTTTGCATTATTTAATTTTTTATAAATTTAAATAGTCCTCTTCTTCTTTAAAAATTGTTTTATAATTTACTACCTGCTTTAAATCGTCAAAAATAATACCAATAGCTGCTTGTTCGGTGGTTCTATTCTCATCTGGCACAAAATATGTGAGTCCAATATTATTCCCAATATAAATATTAAATCCAGCTTCTTTTAAATCCAAAAGCTTATATGATTCCTTTCTTGCTTCATTACCTTCCAACCATATCTCGTAAAGCACTCAATTCCTATATTGAACAGCGTTCATAATAGCTTTCTTTTTCATCAATAATCAATACAAATAATCCTTAATAGACAACACTCTTTCTGAACCTTCTGTTTGTTTGTCTTGAACATATACTCTAGAAAATATCTTTCTAAATTTATCTACAATATAATTAAAATCCCAATTCAACCACTTTATACCAAGATACACTGCACGCACTGATGTTTCAGCCAATCTGTCTTCATTTATAAGTGTTCACTTAAAAACCTTTTTTACTTCTTCATATATTTCTAAAATATCTCCCTCAACTTCAAAATTAAAATATCTTTGATAAACATCATCTTTAATGTTTAACTTCATAATTGAATTTAACAACTCTGGTGTTCATTTTTTATCTGCGTGTGTAAGATAGATAGTTATAAGTCTGTTTTGTACTGCTTCATCTTTTGGAGTATATTGTCAAAGTAATATTAAATTAGCATTTAATTTCCATTTTATATTCTCATTAGCAAATCATCTTCAAGATGAGAACATATTTAATGCATCCTTAATTACGTCCTCAACCAACGGATTCATATCTGCTCCATATTCTTCAATTACTGCAACAGAAGGATCTGACAAAAACTCTTTCATTGATTGTGGAGTAGTTCTAGCTGTTGTCATTCTCCATCTCAACGGTCGTCACATCAACGACTTTAAAATTTGAACCATTGTGGTTTTTCATGCAGACGACTTGTTAAATATACCAAGTCCAGATTTAATTTTAATAAATTCATTATTATCCCAAAAGTTTAATCAAGTTAATACAAGAAATTGTAAAAATGAGGTAACTGCAACTTCTTCTGTCCAAAGCTTTTGATATTGTTCAAAAGCTTCTTCTATGCTTACTTGCGTTTGATTAAGTCTCCATTTATACTCTTTTATATCGTCTTCCAAAATATCTATCTTTATAACAACATCTTGCCTATTTTGCTCATAAATAACTTCATTTGGCACCGCAACTATACCTAAATCTTTATAAATGCCACTTTCCTGAATTACTTCTATTTTTGAAAACTTATCTAAATTCTCATCAAGTATATTAAAAAAATGATTTAAAAACGCTGGCTTCAAAATTCTAAATTCAAACTTTCCATACTTTTTATTAAAATCTGTTGCAGTCGCCTCATACTTGAATAACACCTCTTTTACAATATTGCCACTCTCGTCTAGTTTTTTTGCTACATAGTATCTTATTTTGTCTCATCCAATTATCGCTCACATCTTTTTCTCATAGATCTCCGTATATTCATTTATTATCCAACGTCCTGTAAATAACTTCTGTTCCACCACACTTCCATCAGGTTTTGTAGTAAACAAATAAATCCCATCATCTTTAAAAATCAACATATCATCTGATGAGGTACTCTCATATTTTAATCAATCACCTCAATATCATTCTACTTCTATTCAAAACTCTTTTTTAAGAAAATCAAAAACTTTATTCCAATTCTTATTGAAATAATAATACAAAAATGCCACCACAGGTCATCTTGGTCTTTCTTCTATTGGATGATATGTATCTGAAAAATTATTTACATAATTTTCGTGAAAATTGAGTCTATATCCATCAGGTGTATAAATAGTCCCATCTTCATCAACAATCTCTATAACATCTGCAGATGACCCAATTCTTTTTCAAAGTTTAAACAAATATTTTTTTCATTTATATTCGTGAAAATATTTTCATTGATATAACTTATTAATCACATCTCATATTTTCAATTTATTAATCTCATCGATTTTGTTAAGAATCCTTGTGTCTTTTCTCACATTTTTTTCTACTTCTTTGATAGCTTTCTCCTCTTCCTCTAACATTTTATACGATTGATACACAGCACTTTCAGATCTAAATAAAACATCATCAATATTTTCAAAATCCTTCTCTTTTTCTATCTTTTTTAACTCTTCATCATTTGTATCATAATAATAAAGTTCCACAAGTTTCTTTCCACTTTTCCAATAATAAGAATAAGGAACACGCAACAATTTCGCAATATGAATATTGGATTTATCTCCATTAAACAAACTATTTAATTTATCTTCCAGCTTTCTCCAAATCTTCTCATCTTTTAATTCAAAGTCGAACATAAAATAAAGATGCCATCATCTTCAAGTTTTTACTATAAATGTTGGCACACTCCCCGTTGCTTTTATTCTCTCTTCTAATTCACTTTGAGATATTCAAGTATCAATATCAACCCGTAAACAATAAAATCCACATTTAGCTTTATCTTTTTTTATATCATAATCTTCTCCAACTTCTACATCTTTTCAATAACATCCATTAGGAGTAAAAAACAAGCCAGCTTTGTATTTTTCATCTTCATTCATTTTAAGAAAATTCTCTAATCAATAGTTTTTATTCGTAGCTATCTTCTTTCTTCATTTAGCTTCAGTAATTAAACGTAAAGCTGGCTGTCAAAAATATGACAAAAACTTTTTTATTAAGCTGAGTTTATTCATATCTCGCTAATAAAATTATAAATCAAAATCCTCTTCTACTTCTTCAATTTCTACTTCAGGAATAATTTTTCTAAATGTTTTTATTTTATAAAATGTCTTT
>JAMOTU010000057.1 GCA_027062165.1 Candidatus Altimarinota bacterium | reverse complement strand
TTCCAACTTGTCTAGCTCCTAAAATCAAAAGTAAATTATCGTTTTCTTTATAAGATAAAAACTTCTCTAAATACTTCTTTCTCAAAAAAAGCATAGATAATTTTAAAAATCATTATAAAAAAGCATATATGATTTTATTATTTTCTACAAACTTTTCAACTAAATTTTTTCTACAAATTCTTTCAATTTCTTAAAAACTTCCTCATCATAAGCAGAATGTCATCATAATACAAATTCTAATTTAGATTTAGGTAAAGCTTTATACAATTTATATGCATCTTCCGGAGGGCAAACTAAATCATATCTTCCTTGAACTATCTTAATAGGAATATTTTCTAATTTATATGCATTTTTTAAAATATATTTTTTTTTCAAAAAACATCAATTATAAAGATACCGAAACTCTATAATAGCTGCTCTAATATCCTTTTCCTCATAAGGATCTATACTTACTTTCCTCCAATCTAAATACATTATCTTGGTTTCAAATATATCCAACAATATATTATAAATCAAATTTCAGTTATCCATTTGATTTTTTATATATTCAACTATTAATCTTTTATTACTTCTAATTTTCTCCGGAAAATTATTAATAAATTCTTCCCATATGTCAGAATATATTTTCTCAACACCATTTCAAAAGAAAAAATCATCATAAATCTTAGGAACAGGCAAATAAATTCCTCTTAAAACCATAGATTTCACTCTTTCAGGAAAATTAATGCTATAAACTAATGCTAAAGCAGATCACCAAGAACCTCAAAACAAATGAACTTTTTCAATTCATAAAAAATCTAAAAGCTTATTTATATCATCTATCAAATCCCAAGTTGTATTATTTATCAAGTACTCCTTATTTACCAAGGAAATATATTCTTCAAAACTTACATTCGCTAAACCTTTATTTATAATTTCATTATAAAATCTTTTTATTTCATTATTATCTCATTGATTTTTTAATTTCTTCCATCTAGATCTTCAAGCTCATCTTTGGTCAAAAAATATAATATTATGGTTTTCCAAATCAAAAAATTGTTCGTCTTTTATAGAAAATCAAGCACCAGGTCATCAGTGTAAGAATAAAATTGGTTGTGACTTAGGATTTCATTTACACTCAAAGTAAATTTCATGAATATCATCTATTTTCAAATAACCAGATTTGTAGATTTTCATAGCTAAAAATTAAAAAAAATAAATTCTACTTTACATACCCTCTCAAAAACTCTTCCCAGCTCAAATCTTTCTTTCCTTCAGGTCTTATTTTAATATTTTTCACCGCTTCATTTAAAAACCATTTTCAATCTTCAATCTTAATTAAAGGGTCATTTTTAAATTCATCAAACTTTGTTTCATCAATATCTAACTTCGTTATTTTAAATATTTTTTTTCACAAGTCTTCAACATAAAAAAATATTCAAGGCCATAAAATAAAAGCTTTGTACTTACGCCAAACTGAATCTAAGCTATCTTCAAAAGGATTAATTAAACCATCTTTTTTCTTTATTTTATAGCACCGACTTACTTGATTTTCATCTTGTTGAACTTCTTTTATTTCACCTTTAGCATATTTAAACAATACATCATTTGTAAATCAAGGTCATATCTCTACCATTTTATCAATAATATCTTTTGCAGTCCAAGAAAAGGGAATATCAAATTTTATCTGTCAAATAATATCTCAAGCATCCAACTCAGGAGTCATTTTTATCAAAGTAATACCTGTTTGTTTCTCTCAATCTAATAAAACTGATTGAATAGGAGAAGCTCAACGATATTTGGGAAGCAACGATCAATGTATATTAACTGGAGCTATATTTGGAATATCTAAAATAGATTCTGGAATTATTTTTCAATAACTTATCACAACAATAAAATCTGGTTCTTTTGATCTTAACCAATTTTCAAAATTTTGATTTCATCTAAGTTTTTCAGGAATTTGTAATAAATTCTTTTTTCACAAATTTTCAACATATTGTTGAATTTTTGTTGGACTAATTTTTAAACCTCTTCAAGCAGGTTTAGGAGGAGTTGTTACTACTCCTACAACGTCAAACCTTTTATCTCTAAATAATTCTTCTAAAAAAGGAATACCTATTGGTGCAGAAGAGAAAAATACTACTTTATACATTACAGGATCATATACTTTATCTCATATAAAAAATTTATTTTCTTTTCAAAAAGGATGACAAGAAGCTACTCTTTCAAAACAATACTTAATTCATCTAAAAAATCAAAATATTTT
>JAMOTU010000056.1 GCA_027062165.1 Candidatus Altimarinota bacterium | reverse complement strand
TTATTTAAATTCTTTTTTCATTTGCTCTATTCTATATATATTAGCAAATCTATGGGCTTCATCTCTTACTTTGGTTAAAATTTTTAATTCTTCATCTGATAAAATTTCAGATGAATATTTAATAATTTGGTTATTTTTAAATATATAAATATTTTCTTTTTCTCATTGTAATTTTCATTTTCTAGATCTAGATTTTCATTTCTCTATACTTATAAAGTCAACTTTATCTAAAATTTTTGAAAATTTAGGGTATTCTTTTATTAAATCCTTTAGAATTCATATTTGGTTTTCTCATCCATCTATAATAAATAGATCTGGCAAATCTAAATTTTCTATGGATAAGTTATCGTTTAGTTTGAATCTACGAGTTAATACTTCTTTCAGACTAGCTAGGTCATCTCATTTTTCGATAGGTGTTTTTATTTTATATTTTCTATATCATCTTTTATACATTATTCATCATATCATTTTAACTAATCATCAACTTGTCCGTCCTCAACTAAGGTGAGAGATGTCTAGTCATTCTATTTTATAAGGAAAATTTTTAAGTTCTAGTTTTATTTGAATATTTTTTAGAATTTCATTTAATATGTTTTCTTTTTCAAAACTAGATGCAATGATAATGGTATCTATTTGATCTGATAAAAATTTTAAAATATCTTCTTTATTTTTTAGAATTCATTGATATCCAAAAATCATTTTATTAGATATTTTTTCAAATTTAATATTGTTTCAAAATTCTGTTTTAATAGTTTGTAAAGCTTCCTCCAAAGTTATTCATTTTTCTTTGTACTTTATTATATCAATTAGCTTTCAATTATGAAAATAAGTTATGACAAATATTATAAAATTTTCTATCTGTTTTATTAAAAAATAATATCAATTTACATCTTCTTCTAAAACAACACTTTGTTCTTCTGATATTTTATTTAGGAAGTAATATATATCTCTTAACTTCGCTGCCCGTTCGAAGTTTTCTTTTTTGATAGCTTCTTCTATTTGTGTTAAAATTATATTTTTAACAGGTTTAATTTCTCATTTGAAGAAATCAATTATTAAATCAATAACTCTTTTATATTCTAATTTATATTTTTCTGTTTGATTTTCAGTTAAACACCATCATTTACATAATCAGAATATAAAATCAGAACAGATTTTTCATTTTTTGAATTGTGTATCAGAACAAGTTCTAAATTTTAATATTTGTCTTAATATTTGTAGTGTTTTTTTTAGATTTTTTTTCCAAGGTTTAGGTCATATATATATTCAAGGTTTGTCTTTATATCTGGTAAATTCTATTTTAGGAAAATTTTTGCATTTTTCACAATTGTTGGACCATCATATTCTTATATAAATATATCCTGTATCTCATTTTAAAAGGCTGTTAAAAGGCGGTTGATATTTTTTTATTAAATTATTTTCTAAAAGTAGACTTTCTTCTTCTGATTTTGTTATAATAAAATCTATATCTTCAGCGCGAGATAGCATTTCTTCTTTCCAGACTCATATATCTTTTTGAAAATATTGAGACACTCTTTTTTTTAAATTTTTTGCTTTACCAACATATAAAATTTTTCAAGACTTTGTTTTGAATAAATATACTCAAGGTTTTTCTGGTAGTAGTTTAACTTTTTTATATAGATTCATTTTTTCTTACTTTAATAGTTACATTAAATTTTTTCATAGGTTTTCCTAGCATAAGCATTATTTGTGTATGTAATGCTGGTAGTCCTGAAAAAATTACCAAGATAGGTCAAATAAAAATAGGATATAGAGTTATAAATTTTAAAAATTCTATTATTTTTTCTTTTTTTGATAATTTATACCAAGGAGATAGAAGAATGTTTAAAATAGTTGTCAATAATAAAAATATTAAAGATATCCCAAGAAAAATTGACAGAACTTTTCCTAAAGAATTTTGAGAAAAAAATTTGATATCTTTTATTAAAGTTAGCCAGAATCATATACTGAGTACAAAATGTAAGCTAGCCCACATAATATGACCTTCTGTTAGTCTTAATACTTCATACAATGTTCTTCGGAAGTTTAATTGTTTGAAATTGTATATTCGTTGACATACGCTATATGATATATCTTCTGCTCAATGAGCCCATCTTCTCATTTGATTGTATTGAGCTTTTGCAGTTAGTAAAATATTTTTATTTAAATTTGCATCTTGATATACTTTTGTATATACAGGGACACATTCATGATTTCAATAGAATCCAAAATAACTTCTTCGATATTGATGTCAATCTTCTACTATTGTCTCGTTTGACCAGAAATCTAACTCTATTAGAGCATCTAATGGTTGAGCATGAGTTGAGAAATTTCTCAATCATTTATTTTTTGTAGTATTAAATAATATCCAGTAACTGTTTCCTAAACTTACAGCTTTACTAAAAAATGGAGCATCCCAAAAATTGTTAAAAAAGAAAATCAAGGGTTGATAGGATTTGTATTTTTTGTTAGGTGTACTTAAATAAGAATATGTTAGGATGTTAAAATATTCTTTGTCGACATTTGTATCTGCATCTAGAGTAGTAACTAATACTTTTTCTGGAGTAGTGTTAAAATGTTTTAGTATTTTTTGGTAAGTTTGTTTAGCAGCATATTTAATATTAGCTCATTTTCAGGGTATTTCTCAAGGTATTCATTTTGGATGTATCGTATAATTGAAAAATCAAAATTTGTTTTTAAATTTTTTTTCTAAATTTTGTATTATTTTTAAGAAGTTTTCTTTATCTGCCTCTTCTCAGCAAATAGTAACAGCTATTTTATTTTTATCAAAATTGGATTTTACCAAGTTGGATAGAGTATCTTGTAATATAGATTCACTTTCTTTATAGGTTGGTATAAGGCATCGATGAACAATTTCATATGCATTTAAATTTTCTTGGTTTTCTTTCATTTTTTTTATGAGTTTTTTTTCTTCTAAGTTTGTATATTCTCATTTTAGTATTTTTTCAAAGTTTATTTTTTCAAATTTTTTTATTTTAAATAATGCGTATAAAATAAAAGAAATATATTCCAATCATCTTATTATCCATCGTAAATAGTATGCTATTATCAATAATCAAATAGTTAGAATAATATCGTTATAGTATCATTGTAAATAAAAAAAATATCCTCCTGCAGTTACGGAGATTATTGTAATACTTGCTAGACCAGGTAAAAACAAAATGATTCTAAAGAGTTTGGGATATTTGTTTTTTATAAAACTAATTTCTATAAAATTTTTCATCATTTTAAAAAAGTATAGTAAAATCTGAAGCTGCTGTTGATTTAACAACTGGTATAGCTAGTCTAATTATTACTTTATATTCGTTTACTTTTCATACTCACATAATGTGAAAAAATCTATCTGATATATCTGATATATTTGATGCTCAGTTTAAATATAATTTATATTCTAAAAAAGGATAAATTTTTTCTCAATTTGTTTTCATTAGATTCACAATAGAAAATTTTAGATGAAGTTTATTAACAGAACTGTCAGTAAATATATTTTTGAAACTTTTTCAGCTGAAAGGAGAGTCTTCTGGTATAATATTATGATAGGTCGGATCTGTACATGAATAGTCTGTAGTTCAACATCTTGGATTTTTATTATTTCAAAAGCTAAGATATCAAGGATTGTTTTGGTCAGACATATTATTTATAACATCTTCTCTGATAGCTGTATCATTTCATTTTATGCTATTAGTATCGTAGTCAACGTCTATAGTTGGTATTATGGAGAAATCATTTCAATTTGAATCTTTTCCAAATATAGTCCGATTTACTATGATGTCATCACTTATTCCATCTTCATCTAAATCTATGGAAGTTGCTAGTTGTTCTCAGAATTTTTTATTTATTTTTGGAGGTAATCTGATTGTTCAACTAATATAACTAGCTCAGACATCTTTGATTTCTTCAACTCAAGAGTAATAATAATCAATAGAGGAAGTATTGTCATAGTAAAGTAATATTTCTTCTGATATATTGTAGTCTAATTTATTGAAATTTTTACTAGGGCCTCCATAGTCTGTTCCTGTCCGTTGTAAGTCATATTCTATATTTCAATTTCAGTTGGAAGGTATAGTATTGCCATTTACTTTAGATTTTATTTGCCGATAAAATCAATTTTTACTAATACTTAAAAGTCAAAATTCGTTTGTTTTTTTATCAGAATCAGGTCACCATTCAGTATTATTTATCCATCATCCACTTCATTCAAATCAAGCTATATGATATCTTAAAACTAATTCAGCTCTTTCAATGCTACTCATAGCTCACCGATAAGCTATATTATAGTTTTGGATATTTCATAGATTATTTATAAATGGTTTGAAAATGCTATATACGTTATAAGTTAAAGCACTACCGATCATTAACAGCACAAAAACAATTAGTATTAACATAGTCACGGTTATTAAAGATTATCTAAAATTCGTTTTATTATGTTTGATAAATTTTTTTCTTCTAATTTTATAGGGCAAGTTTTAAGTAGTTTTTTTATTGTTTTTGATTCATATCATAAATTTGTTAATGTTGATACAATTTTGTTTACTATTTCTTCATTTTCTTTTAAAAATTCTTCATCAATTTTACTTATTTGATCTTTTAATTCAATAATTATTCTTTTTGCTGTTTTAGGTCATATACCTGGTATTTGAGTTAATAGTTTAATATTGGTTTCATCAATAATTTTTTTAAGTTTTTCTTCAGGAATGGTAGCTATATTAAAAGCATTTTTAGGTCATATGCCTGGTAATTTAATTAGTTTTTCAAAAAGATTTTTAGATTTTATATTATCGAAACAAAAATAGATATAGGTATGTAAATTTTGATCTCGGTATGGATATAAAAAGAAACTTCACTTTGTTTTATTTCATTTGTATAAAACTTGAAATCAGAAAAAGTTATTCATTAAGAAAGTTTTATTTTCTATTGTTTTTATTTCTCAAACAAAGTAATTAAACATAATATTTATCTTGAAAAATTTTAAAATTTGTTAAAATCTAATTACTTTTA
>JAMOTU010000055.1 GCA_027062165.1 Candidatus Altimarinota bacterium | reverse complement strand
GCGGGCTTTTTCTAATAATATATATATCCAATTATTTTAGGGTTATTAATATCTACTCGACGCTTATCAGCTATAAATCTTCATATATAATTCATTTCTTCAATAAGTATTTTATTGTGTTTTTTATCTATTCATAATACTATGGCAACATGTCAATATCTGTAATATTTTCTTCATCCATATTTAAAGACTACTATACTGTTAACGATAGGTCTTTTTCCAGTTTTAAATCCAGCTAATTTTGCATTTTTAAGCCATTCTTTAGCGTTTCATCTCCAAGGTCTAGATTGTCTGTGGGAATTTATGAAAGGGAATTTTTTAATTGCTACAAACCGAGTACAGTGACCTGGTGCAAATAGATTTACTACTTTTGGATTATAATACCGACATGCCACTATATTTGGATTTTTTTTACATTTATATTGCCGCCGACTTCCGATATTTTTATTATAAACAGGTATTTTAATTTTTACTTTCTTTTTAGGTTTGTACTGACTAATGAAAGTTTGTTGTTTTAATAATCATTTTTGAATAGCTTCTTTTTCTGAAATAGGTATAAATATTTCATCTCACTTATCTAAAATTAAATCATCATTTATGAAATAGTTGGCTTTTTTAAGATTTTCTAGATTTAATCAATATTTTTTAGCAAAGTTTTTTAGAGAAATTCTTTCTTTAATTTCATACAATATTCATTCTTCATCAGTTATTATAAGTTTTTGACCGGGTCTGATAATATCTGATTTTAGTTTATTTATAGTTTTTATAGTAGATACTGAAATGTTAAATTTTTGTGCTATAGAGTAAAGACTGTCTCAAGGTTGTACTATATAAATAAATTTGATATCTGATGGGTCTATGTTTGTCAAGTCAATGTCTGATAGATATATATATCAATCTTTTTGATTATTAGCAAAAAAAGCCGCACTGTTTTCGAAAGTGCGGTTTAATTTTATTTGTGGTAATTTGTCTGCGAATATCAAAAGTCGTGATAAACAAAATATACTAGTTAAAGTTAATATATGTAATATCTTATTAGTTTTCTTCTTTTTTTTAAACATAAAGAAATAATTTTTAATAAAATGGCGGTGGGGGTGGGATTCGAACCCACGGTCCCCGTAGAGGGGACAAGTGCTTTCAAGGCACCCGCATTCAACCACTCTGCCACCCCACCAGGTGTGGTAATGAGTATAATAATTTTAATATTGATTTCAAGAAAAAATAATTTATAAATATATTCAGCTGTTAAGTGCTATTTTTATTTATTATTAAAAAATTTTTGCATGATAAAGATTACAGAAGCAAAAAAACAAATAGGTGTTTCTTCAAAAGAGGAATTTTTAGAGTTAATTTATAAATACACTTGAAAAAAGTATTCCTTAAAGACAACAAAAATTTCTGATAAAGTTTGGGAAGAATTTTTAAATAAATTTGAAGCATCAAAAAAGGAAGATAGTCATAAGGTATATAAAAAAAATGAAATTATTTCTGAGGAAGAAGAATTTTTAGCTAGTTTGTGAATAGAGCTTTTGCAAGAAAGTAAAAAGGTAGATGAAAAAGAAAAAATTATTACTAAAGATACAAAAAAAACAGATACAAAAAAAACTATTAGTGAAAAAACTATTATTAAAAAAAGTTATGATAGAAAAAAGAAGACTTTTGATAAAGAAAAATGAGTATCTAAGTGATGAAAATTGATTAAAAAAGATAAAAAAAACGAAAAGAAGAAAACTAAACATAAAATGGATTTAAAAGAAAAAAAAGAAATTTCAAAAAAGCCAATAACTTCTGAAAAAAAAGTTATAAAGAAGGATATAGTAGAAAAGAAACCTAAAGAAAAAAAAGTTTCTGATACTTTGAAAAAGAAAGAAGAAGTCACATTACCAGAGGCAATCACAGTTAAAGAATTTTCAGAAAAAATAGGTATTCCTGTTACTGATATTATAAAGAAATTGATAGAAAATAAGATAATAGCTTGAATAACTACGTCAATAGATTTTGATACTGCTGCTCTTATCGCTGAAGAATTTGGTGTTAAGGTTAGAAAGGAAGAAAAAGGATTGGATATAAAGGATATTATAGAAGGTAATTTGCAAAAAATTTTAGAAGAAGATAGAAATGCAGAAAATTTAGAAGAAAGGCCACCTATAGTAACTATAATGTGACATGTTGATCACGGAAAGACTAAATTATTGGATTATATAAGAAAAACAAATATTGTTGAAAGAGAAGCTTGATGAATAACACAATCTATTTGAGCATCTCAGATAGAATTTAATTGAAAAAAGATAACTTTTATAGATACTCCTGGTCATGAATTGTTTACTGAACTTAGGGCTAGATGAGCTAAAATAACTGATATAGCTGTTATTGTGGTAGCTGCTGATGAAGGTGTGAAACCTCAGACTATTGAAGCTGTTGATCATGCTAAAGATGCAGGAGTTCCAATTATAGTAGCTATTACTAAAATTGATAAACCAAATGCTAATGTTGAAAAAGTTAAATGACAATTGGCTGAGATTTGATTAATTCCTTCTGATTGGGGATGAGATATAGAGGTAGTACCTGTTTCTGCTGTTACATGAGAATGAGTAGATGAACTTCTAGAAACTATATTACTTCAAGCTGAAATATTAGAATTAAAATATAATCCTAATAGACCTTGAGTGTGAGTAATATTAGAATCAAAAAAAGATGTTAAAAAATGAGTCGTAGCTTCTGTAATTTTGATGACTGGTACTTTAAAAGTGGGAGATCCTATTTTGGTATTTGATACTTTCGGAAAGGTAAGGAGATTAATTAGTTGGAGATGAGAAGATTTAAATGAAATAAAATGATGAGATCCTGCTCAAATTTTATGAATTCAAGATTTACCTCAACCTTGAAGGATATTGGAAGTAGTATGATCTGAAAAAGAAGCAAGGCAAAAGGCTGAGAAATTGAAGGAAGAGTTAGCCAATTATCAAAAAAAGTCAGTTGTATCTGATATATTAGAAAAATTACAAAAATGAGATAAGGTAACTCTTAAGTTGGTACTAAAGGCTGATACTTTTGGTTCTTTAGAGGCTTTGAAGTGAGCTGTTAATAAAATTGATTTACCAGAAAATGTAGATATTGATATTATTCATGCTGATGTTTGACCTGTTTCAGATAATGATGTGCTTTTGGCTGATGCTTCTAAAGCTGTAGTTATAGGATTTAATGTGCCATTAACACATTCTATCAAAAAAAAGGCAGAAAATCTTAAAGTAGATGTTAAAAATTTTAATATAATTTATGAAATAATAGATTACTTAACTAATTTGGCTCAGTGATTAGTTAAACCTGAAGAAAAAGAAGTAGATATATGAAAATTGGAAGTATTATGAATTTTCTATAAGAAAGGTAATGAAATGATTATTTGAGGAAAAGTAATAGAATGAAAAGTTGTAAATGGTGCATATTTTAGGTTATTTAGAAAAGATAAAGAAACTTGAGAATTTGTTCAGATTGGATGATGAAAAATTATTTCTTTGAAAAGAGAGACAGAGAATGTTGATGAAGTTAGACAATGATATGAATGTGGTTTAAAGGTTAAGACTAGTAAAAAAATTCAATTAGGTGATGTTTTAGAATTTTATGTTATTGAATAATAAAATTTTGAATTTTTAGGTATTTTAAATAATATATTTTCTAAATTCATAAGAATTTACATTATTAAGATATTTCCATGGATTTAAAAAAAATAACTGAACAAATTCTTAAATATTGGCAAGAAAAAGATATAGAGAAGAGAACTTTAGAATTAGATCCTGATATTAAGAAGATTAGGAATAAAGATAACTATCCGTTGCAGTTTAATTTTTACGACTGACCTCCTTTTGCTTCTTGAGATCCTCATTATTGACACCTTTTAGCTTCTACAATAAAAGATTTAGTGCCAAGATATATGTATATGAGGGGATACTTTGTGCCTAGAAAATGGTGATGGGATTGTCATTGATTGCCAGCTGAAGGATATGTAGAAAAACTTTTAAAAGTCAGATGAAAAAAAGAGATAGAGAATAAAATAGGTATAGAAAAATTTATAGAAGCTTGTAGATTTTCTGTTAAACAAGTTAATGAAAACTGGAAGCGGTTTGTTTCTCATCTTGGAAGATGGGTAGATATTACAAGAGCATATTTTACAATGGATTTGGATTTTATGGAATCAGTGATGTGGGTATTTTCTGCAATGTATAAGAATAATTTAATTTATAAATCTTTTAAAATACAATGATATTGTCCTAATTGTGCTACACCGCTTTCTGCATATGAAATTAGCCAGGGTTATGCTGATAAACAAGATAAAGCTATAACAGTTAAATTTAGAATACGCGGAGAGTCAGAAAAAATTACTCTGGGAAAGTCTGAGAAAAAGTTAAGTCAAAGTTTATCAGATTTTTCTTGTACTGATGATTGATTTATTGAAGTAGTAGCGGGTGTTGTAAAAAAAGATAATAAATATTTGGTGTTGTATCATCCTATGACTAATTTGTGGACTTTTCCAGGCGGAAAAGTAGAAAAGGAGGAATGATTGGAGGAGGCTTTAAAAAGAGAATTAAAGGAAGAAATATGAATAGAAGTAGATGATGTGAAATATTTAGGTAGTTTTAAGAAAATAATAAAGAATCAAGGATATAAAATAAATTATTTTATTGTAAATTGAGATTGAAATTTTGAAAATATTGATTTGTTAGAACCAGATAAACATTCAAAATTATGATGGATTGAAATTGTTGAATGAATAAATAATGATATATGATTTGGAATTAAAGTATTTTCAAATGATTGACAAAATTTGATAATCGATGATCCTAACAGGATTAAAAAAGAGTTTATAGATATTTATATGTTAGAATATGTTTTCAAGAAAGTTTCTCTTGAAAGTTTAGAGAATGCACCAGTTTATTTTTTAGCTTGGACTACTACTCCTTGGACCTTGCCATCTAATATGTTTTTGGCTGTAAATCCTGAGATTGAGTATGTTTTAATCTTTGATAAAAAATCAAGAGAATATTATATTTTGGCTAAAGATCTTTTAAAGAGATATTATAAAAATCCAAAAGAATATGTAGAAGTTTTTTCAGTTAAATGAAAAGATTTGATTTGATTAAGATATGAGCCA
>JAMOTU010000054.1 GCA_027062165.1 Candidatus Altimarinota bacterium | reverse complement strand
TTTGTTTATATGATTTGTTAATGCTGATATTATCTTTCCATCATCTTATGA
Source organism: Candidatus Altimarinota bacterium (assembly GCA_027062165.1). Classification (GTDB taxonomy): domain Bacteria; phylum Patescibacteriota; class Gracilibacteria; order Absconditabacterales; family Absconditicoccaceae; genus JAMOTU01. Next base: position 2,257 of record JAMOTU010000054.1, on the reverse strand, counting down.
TTATCCTTCGTCTTATGATAAGCCTTTAAATGGAGATTGTATATTTCCTTTTAGTTATTTATTTTGTAAATTAAGATGAGATTATTGGTCAGTTTGCAAATATGACTATGAGTTTACTTGTAAAAAGAGTAGCTTTAGTTATATTCTGTTTAATTTAGATAATATTAGTATAATAGAATCTATTTTGATACTTATTTTATTTTTTAGTTCGATAATTATTTTGATAAATTTAAAGAGATCATTAGAAGATAAAGAAAAATTTAGGGAGTTATTTTATTTTTCACTTTTATATCTTGTGTTTTTTTATTTGTATTTTTTAAAATACTTTTCATTTTTTTTCTCTTCTAAATTGTTTATAGCATTTTTTCTTTTAAGTATAGCTTATATAATATTATATTTAATTTTTCTTAAGAGAAGATTAGATAAGAATAAGTTTTTATTGTATGTATATGATCTTGCTTCTTTGATAATAGTATGTTTTAATATATATTTTATATATCTTTGGATAATAAACGGTTATGAAGGAATTTATTTGTAATAAGTGATATTATTTTTATTTTTCGATAGCTTTTGTAGTTACAATTATAGTAGAGACAGTTATTTTATTTATTTTGAGAAATTATAGTTTTTTTAGATTAAATGAAATTGATGTTCAGAGAATTATTTTTGCTTGATTTTTTACATCTTTTTCAACTTTACCTTATTTATGGTTTGTTTTTCCTTCGATTTTTTGATATGGATATTTGTTACATATTTTCTGAGAATTAATAGTAATTTTTATAGAAAGTATTATATTAAAATTTGTTTTTGATTTGTCTTTTTCTAAAAGTTTTATAATTTCGTTAATAGTTAATCTAGCATCATATTTTGTATGAATATTGATATATAGTTTTTAAAATAAAATAGATTTTGAAATTTGTTAGATATTTAGTAGATAACATAAAATAATGTCTCAATTAGAAAGGGTAGATTTTGATAATATGTCGATAAAGCAAAAAGAAGAACTTTTAGTTGAAGAAATTAAAAAGATAGTTTCCCAGATTTTAGAAGGTGTTGAACCTCAAAGTTGTAAATGTAGTTATCTGCCATTAAGGCAAATGGTAGCAGATGCTATTAATGGAGTTGTTTGAGAAAGATACAGATTGATAAAATATGGTAATGAACACGAGATTAGAAGATTAGCTAGAAAGATAATTAGATGAGATTGGTAGTTTTTATAAAATTTTCTTGACAACAATATATAATTAGTTATATAATTAAAGTACTAAAAATAATAGAGGAGGTTGAGATGTTAATAGTAGTTGTATTATTAGCTGGATTTTTGTTTTTATTAGGATTAACCGTTTTAGGAATTTTTTATTTATGGAAGTCTTCATGGAAGTACATTTTTCAAGTTATGATCAGGCGATTTTAGATTTATTATTAAGCGCTTTAGGGATTTTTTCTTTATGGAAGGGACTGAGGTTAGCAGGTTTAATATCAAAACCTGTACAAAAAGAGGCAGTGTTTTGGTTATCTTTAGGATGGTTATTGTTGGTTGGTCCTATTCTTTCTGTAAACAGAAAATAGATGAGCCCCAGGTTTATCCTGGGGCTTTTCTTTTGTTGAAAAAATAAGAATGATAGTTATTAATAAAAGAGTTTCTAAATATATATTTCAGAATAAATTTTTATAAATTAAAGATAAATTTCTTTTATGACAAGATTTCCAAATTTAGAAGAGTTACTTTTTAAAATATACAATTTAGCTAGACAAAATCAGATTGACGAAGATGTTTTAAAACAACTTAAAAGAGAGTATGCCTGAAAATATAAACTTTCACAGCTTCCAACAAATATTCAACTTCTAAAATTGTATAATCAGTTAGTTTCTGAGTGAAAGCTAAAAAAAAATGAAAGTTTAGAAGCTTTACTTCGTAAAAGAAAAATTCGCTCTCTTTCTGGAATAGTTCCAATACAAGTGCTGATGAAACCTTGGCCTTGCCCAGGACAATGTATTTTTTGTCCTAATGATCCTAGTATGCCTAAAAGTTATATAAATACAGAACCTTGAGCTATGAGAGCTCTTCTAAATGAATTTGATCCTATTAAACAAGTTTGGAATAGGCTTTTGTCTTTGTCGTTAACGGGTCATCCGACAGATAAAATTGAAATGATAGTTTTATGATGAACTTTTGATGCCTATCCTTACGAATATAAGCTTGAGTTTATAAAATGAGTTTATGATGCTTGTAATACTTTTGATGAATTTTTAAAAT
>JAMOTU010000053.1 GCA_027062165.1 Candidatus Altimarinota bacterium | reverse complement strand
CAAAAATAGTTATATACAAATCTACAAGCCCCAAAATGATTTTCTAAAAACTCTATTTGCATTTTAGTCGGATAAATTTTGTATTTATAAGCCCGAAATATTGTTTTTTGCAAAAACTTCCTTTTTTTATATAATTTTACATCAAAAATAAAAAGGTATCAAGCAAAAAAAGCCCATTATCACGCTAAATATAATTTGAAATATCATTTAGTGTTAATTCCTAAATACCGCAAAAATGCATCACAAAAGATATCTGTAAAAAATGGGATGTAGAAGTATTAGAAAAGTAGCTTAATATACAAAAAGAATTAATCTTTTTCAAAAATTGTCTTAACTTTTGAGGTAGAATATATCAAAATTTCACAAAATAAGCTACAAAAAGGAGCATAATACATGGATATAAATACTTTGATATAAATACTTTTACTTTATTGATCTTGACAAAAGAGGAGAAAAAATGAGTATAAATGATAATAATAGTAGAGAAAATTTAGATAAAACAAGTGAGGACGAAAAAGTAGATATAACTAATAAAAATAATAAAAAAAAACAAAATAAAAAAAGAACTTCATTACTTACATATTTAATTTTAATAATTGTTTCGTTGATTATAGCAAAATGGATAATTTTGTTGTTACCTATAAATAAATCATCAAATGATAATATTCAAGAAAAAAACGAATATAATAAAACTTTACAGCAGCAACTTCCGAAAATAAAAGAAATAGAACTAAGTATAAATTTTAAAGAGCTTAAACCACAAATTGAAAAAAAATATCAAGAAACTCTTAATTATATTGATAATGAGTGTATAGCTGATAATATAGAAATACAAAAAGAAAACAGCTATTATCGTTTGAGCAAAAGTGAAGATAATTTTTTAGATTGGCTTTTTGGATGGTGGACAGGTTATAAGATTGTATGGCATAAATTAAAAGGTATAGTTGGCAGTGAAAATAATGAAATCAAATATATTCAAACTAAATTTCAACATAATGTAATAAACCCAGGTTTTGATAATATGTATAAAAGAGTTAATCAATGTGTTCAAAATGCTTTGAGTGATTATTATAAAGATGTTGTCACAATGACTAAAGATTATATAAATAACAAAATAGAATCTATAAAATTAAAAGGATACGTTTCTCTTAAAATAGATTATGATTCTGTTCCATGGGATAAATATATAGTTGCTGGAGTAAGTGATACTTTTGCAGTAGCGGGGATTGGTAAAGGTACTTTAGGTTTGGCTGGATTTGGAGCTACAAAAGTTGCATCGAGTAAAATATCTTCTTTAGTTGCAAGTAAAAGTATTTCTATAGTTTCTTCAAAGGTCGGTAGTATTATAGGAAGCAAGATAGTCGCCGGATTTGAACTGTTTTTAGCTCCATTAATTGATTATTTAGCGAATGAAGGGGTTAAAAAATTAGAATATAATGATACAAAAAAATCTTTTGAAAAAATAATAGATACAGTTTTTAGTGCTTTGAAAAAAGAGTTAATTGAAAATGCTCATTACCAAGCAGAGATTATAAAAAATAATATAATCGAAGAGTTAAATAAACAAGTGAAAATAAAAGTTAAAATAGAGGAGTAAAAATGAGACTTTTGGTATTGTTATTAGCAGTAAATTTATTTGCTTTTGAGGGAGTTTTAGTTAAAAATACCGTTAAATTTTTTTCAAAAGAGAGTGTAGAAATAGTATCTAAGAGGTATGGAGATGACGGAGTTAAGGCATTGGCAAAATTAGAGAGTAAGTACGGAAAAGAGAGCTTAAAAAAATTAAATAGTATTTATTCTAAATATGGTAAAGAAGGAATAAGGTTATTAGCAGAATATGGAGAAAAAGCTTTAAAAAATCCTCAAACGTTTGAAATTGTTAAAAAATTTAAAGATAAAGGTTTTTATCTAATAACAAAATTTCCGAAAAGAAGTGTTGAATATTATCAAAAATTTGGAAATAAGTTTGTAGAATTGAGTAATAGATATGGAAGTAGTAGAGTTATAAAGTATTTAGATGAAGCTAAACAATATAATGCTGATGGAAAAATTATAAAGTTTTTGGATAAATTTGGAGAAAAAGCAAATGTTTTTTTGGAGAAACATTGGGGAAAATTACTTGTAAGTGGATTTGTACTTTTAAATGCAGATAGTTTAATAAAAAGCAGTGAAAATATTGCAAAAGAAGCAATTAATAAAACAACGGAAACCGTTACTAATACAGTTACTAAAAGCATAGATGAAATTGTAACTTCTCAGTTTGGGTTATTGGCAGGTTTAGCCTTAATTGTGTTTGTTTTTCTAAAAGTTGGTTTAAGAGA
>JAMOTU010000052.1 GCA_027062165.1 Candidatus Altimarinota bacterium | reverse complement strand
CTTATATATCAAATCGGCAATAGTTCCGGGGTCGCATTTAGGAATAATTTTCAGTTCGTTTTGATAAAGCCAGGGAGCTCTTTTTTTAAGTTTCTCATACCCTTGTTTTGTTATTTCTATTTTCATTAGAGTTTACCTTATAAATTAAAAAAATCTTTTAAAGATTTATCCTTTATTTCTTCATATAAAGCATTATTTAAGTTCGAATGCTTTGGTAAAATTATTTTTATACTATTACTTGCTATTATATTATTTTTTGTCATTAATTCATAATATATATTAAAAACAACTAGATTCATAATTTGTTTTGATTCTTTTTTATTAACTTTAACATTTAATTTTATATTACTTTTTCCTACTTTTAATCCTTTTTTTAAAAGAAATTTTTCAATATCTTTTTTTATGTAATAATTATTACTTTTTAAATCTATTTTAATAGACTTCTTTAAGTCCAAAATTTTTTTATCTACTTTTCTTATAAAGTTAATATATGGCTTTTCGTTAAATTTTTTATTCATTATTTTTAAAATATCAATATATTCTAATTCTTTTTGTAAATCTTTTTGGAGTAACTCTAAATCGATTAATTGTTTTATTGGATTTTCTTGTTCATATTGCTGATATCTCATTTTATAAGAAGCAAATTTTTCATCTAATTTATTTTTTAAATTATCAAATAGTTTTTCTTTATCCACTCTAACTAAAACAAGTATTTTATTATATCTATAAGGATAAACTTTTAAAATTTCATAATTAGTCACTTTTAATTTACCTATAACCGCTTTAACATCATATTTAGAACTTCTATTATATAATCCTCCATTTGAATTAAATTTATTAATTGTCAATGATGAAGAAATTTTTATACTATACAATGCAATAAAATTTGATAAAGCATTTATAACTGCTGTATTTTTATTTATACCACTACCCGTAACATATACATATCTTTTATCTGATTTTGGAGGTTTTAAATACCATGAAGGTAAAGGCTTAGGTTTATGAACAGTTACTTGATTACTGCTACATCCTAGAATTAATAAAAAGAGAAAAAAAGAAAAAAACTTACGCATTTGCTAATTGCTTTTTAAGTTTCTCTTTTTTATTAATAAGGTCTTGAATTCTTTGTAATGCTCTATCAACCAACTCATTTGGTTCTTCTGCATTTTCTGTAATTATTCTATCAGCTAATTGATAAGCAGCTTTCGCTTCATCAAGTTTTCCTAAAGCTTCTTTAACAACCCCTAAATTATATGCTATTTCGTAAGATTTTTCGCCAGTTTCTTCATTTAATCTTTTTAAGATATATTCAGCTTTTTCTACTCTTCCATGTTCAATATACTTTAAAGCATTTTCAAACATTTTTTCTTGCTTATCAGTTAAATCAACACTTTTTACTTTATCAATAAGTTCAACACTTAAAATTTCATAGTGAGGAGCAACTCTTTTTACATAATCATTAGCAGCCTCATCAGCTAATTCATTTAAAGCAATTTGAGCAGATTTGAATTTTTTTGTGCTACCCAAACCAAATAAAGAAATACCTGTATCTTCGCAACTATCTCCATGATATTTTTTGGAAATATTTACTGCATCAACAATTCTAGCAGTGTTTACATCAATAGCATTTATTGAGGCATTTAAGCTAGCATCAGCTGTTTTACAAGTTTTATATACTGTTTTATAATATAAACATTTCCCTTTTTTGTCATAACTCGCACATACCTCAACAGGTTTTTTATAGCTTCCATTTGAAGCTGAAGTTTTTACATTACCTGTAATAATAACTTTTGCTCCAGCTAACTTCCCAAATTTTGCCGCTTTTTTACCAACTAAATCACTAGATTGTAACTTTAATTCACTGAGAACTTTGTCAAGTTTGTCTCTGCTAATTACTTTAAAATAAGGTTTTTCGTTAATTTTTACATTAGCTAATTTACTTTCTAACCTTCCTGTAAAATTAATATTGTCACCTTTAAAAGGTAACACTGCCAGGTCTTTTCTTTTTGTTAATGCGTCACTTTCAGCGGGTAATTGTGCATTTACTTTTACAGTCTTTGCACTACAACCTAAAAACGTTACCGCAACTATTGCACTTAGACTAAAAAACAGAGTCTTTTTCACCATTTCTCCTTTTCATTTTATTTTAAGAAATTAAATTTTAGCATAAAATCCATTTTTTTTAACATAATTTATCAAATTTAAATATGTGATGTTACCACTCAATGTTTTAGCATCCCCTATTATCAACAGTTTTCTTTTAGGTCTTGTTATTGCTACGTTTAATCTTCTGATATCACTTAAAAATCCGATTTCTTCTTTATCGTTTGCCCTTACTAAACTTACGATTATTATC
>JAMOTU010000051.1 GCA_027062165.1 Candidatus Altimarinota bacterium | reverse complement strand
ACTTGAAGAATGTGAGTAAGGGCTAATTTTTGGGCTTGCTTTTGTACCGCTTTATTATAGTTGCCAGACACCTATCTGATGGTAAAAAGAAAAAAGGAAGAAATTAAGAGTTTAAAGCCTCTACCGCCTGTTTTGTGCGAAAACTACCAAAAAAGTGAAATTAAAAAAATGAAATTACGTAATTACGGGCATTTTAAGTTTTGAGAATGCTAATTTGTGTGTCCTGAGATGTTTATTTGATACAATAATTGTATGTATTTACATATCAGAAAAAAGAAAAATCCAAGTGGCAGTGTCAGTGTTCAAATTATAGATAGAAAAAACAGAGGCTATAAAGTAATAGAAACTATCGGTTGTGCGAAGAATAATATCGAATTGGAATTATTAGTTTCTAAAGCCAAAGAGAGATTAAAAGAGTTGCAGCCTACATTATTCGATTTATATGAAGAAAAAGATGAAAAAGAAGAGATTTTAGGTAAAAAAGTAGAGTTTATAGACATAGATAACGATATTATATTTTCAATCGGCGGAGAGCTAATATTAGGGAAAATAATCAAAGATTTAGGATGTGAGGATTATTTTAAAAAAGTAAAAATCAGAAAAGTTGAAAAAAGATTTGAATATTTTAAAGATTTGGTTATTTTAAGAATATTGTATCAGGGGAGCAAATTATATTTTATAGACTACAGAAAAATCTTCAGAAGAAAAAACGATATATCGGTTTACAGTGTTTACAGACTGCTTGATAAACTTTATTTTACGAAGTTAAAAGATGAACTTGAAAAGTGTGTGTTTAAACATACGTTAAAACTTCTAAACAATCAGCTTATCGTAACTTTTTACGATGTAACCACATTACACTTTGAGAGTGAGAGTGAAGATGATTTAAGAAAGATAGGTTTTAGCAAAGAAGGCAAATTAAACAGACCCCAAATTCAAATAGGTTTATTAACCACGATAGAAGGTTATCCGTTAGGATATGAAATATACGAGGGAAATAAATTTGAAGGTCATACCTTAATAGAAAGTGTTAAAAATATTGAAAAGAAATTTAATTTAAAACATAAACCTATAATTGTAGCCGACAGGGGAATGCTTAATAACTGTAATTTAATAGAACTTGAGAATAAAGGATACAAATACATCATCGGTGCAAGAATCAAATCTTTAAAAGATGATTTAAAGTCTCAAATAGCTTCTTTAATTTTTAAAAATGATAGTGACACCAAAGAGATTGTTTTAAATGAAACAATAACTTGTAATTCTAAAAACAAATCAAATAAAAATAATCAAAAAACCATAAAAAAATATATCCCGCAAAGACTGATACTCTCTTTCTTCACTCAAAGAATGAAAAAAGATAAATACCTTAGGGAAAAAGCAATTGAAAAGCTTGAAAAAAAATTAAACGATTCGGTTAAATTCCAAAAATCGGATTTAAAATTATCCCCTTATGCAAAATTTATTGATTTAGAAACTAAGTCTTTAAGAGGCGATAATTGTCAGATTGTTTATAAAATAAACGAAGATAAAATAAAACTTGACGAAAAACTTGACGGTATTAAAGGTTATATTACAAACGATTTTACTTTATCACATAACGAAATTATCTCTCATTATACAAACCTTTATAATATCGAAAAAGCGTTTAGAATATCTAAAACCGATTTAAAAATCAGACCTGTTTATCATAGACTTGAAAACAGAATAAAAGCTCATATTCTTATTTCGTTTATTGCGTATGCTGTTTATAAAGAGTTTGAGAGAAGAATTAAAATCAACAACATTAATCTTCCGTTCTCATATAAAATCTTAATGGAATTAATTTTAAATATGAAAGCCATTGAAGATGAAGATAAAATCCAGCTTCTTAAATTCAATAAATATCAGAAATTAATTTTCAACGCTGTTTTTAACCTTTAATTCTGTGTGTCTTTTCGCACAAAACAGGAAGAAAAAAGGAAGAAATTAAGAGTTTAAAGCCTCTACTGCTTTTAGCATCATAAGTCCGGCTTCATTTACGCTATTTCTTCCAAGGTATTTTGCTTCTCTTGCCGCAATGTATGCTTTGTCAAATGTTTCTTTGCTAAGCCCTGATTTTTTAATAGCTTCTTTAATGTTTTCAGGTAGAATTCTTACTTTTTGTTCTTTCACATACATACTTCCAGTATCAGCAATTGCTTTTACAACTCTATAGATTGTTGGATTAATTGGTGCCCCAAATCCTTCAGGAACTCCGCTCATAGCTTCATCCATCATTTTTCCGTATTCAGTCTCAATAATATGTCCATCAGGCATTATTTCAATAAATCCTTTTGCTTCAAGCTTATCAAGAGCTTCAGTGATTTTTCTTCTTT
>JAMOTU010000050.1 GCA_027062165.1 Candidatus Altimarinota bacterium | reverse complement strand
ATCCAAGACAAACCGAAAGAGTAGCAAAAGGAAATAGATTTGATTTTAGTATAACTTTAAAAATTTTTGATGGGGATAATGAGGAAGAATTATTAAAAACTCTACTTCTTGGGCTTAAACTCGTAGAAGAAATGGGTCTTGGTGGAAATGTAAGTAGAGGTTATGGTTTAGTAGAGTTTAATAATCTAAAAATTAAGGAAATTTTTAATATTGATCAAAATGGACCCAAAGATTGGGCATCTAAATTTTTGGAAAAGAGAAAATTAAAGGATATAGAAGAATATAAAATTTAAATTATCCAGAGGAAAAAAATGGTTACAAAAAAAATAATTGTAAAGCCGAAAACCTCCTTTATCTCTAAATTTCACTCAGATACTTTTTTTGGAGAATTTTGTAGATATGCTAGTTTCATGTACGGAAAGGATTACTTATTTGAAAAAATTGGACTAAAAAATAAAAAAGCAAATATAGCTTTTTCTAATCCACTACCAGAAAACCTTTTTCCTATACCTAAATATTGGATAACAAAGGTATTAGAGTCTTTTAATATTGAAAATGAAAATGATTATGATTACTTAAAAAAATTTAAAAAACTTAAATATATATCTTTAGATATTTTTGAACTTCTTCATGAAAAGTTTTTAAAGCTAAGCAAGTTAGAAAATCAAGAAGCAAAAAACAAAAGTAATGAAAAAAAAGATCTTTTAGAGAAAATATCAAATATCTTAAAAAAATATATAGATACCAAAAAAGATGAAAGTGGAGTAAAAACCTTTTCTAACTTACACGTTGCTATAGATAGAATATCTTTTGGTGCTTTAGAAGGAGCTCTTTTTGAGATTGAAGAATATTTTTTTAAAGCAGATAAACTGATTATCTTTTTTAAATACGATGAAAAAATATTAAAAGAAGAAGAAATAAAGGAAATTCTACATGTTTTTGGAGAGGATGGTTTTGGAGCAAAAAAAAGTGTGGGTAAAGGAAGTTTTGATTTTGAAATAAAAGATTTAAAGGAAATTGAAAAAAGGTATTTAATAAAAGATTTCAAAACCGAAAGAATGGGATACATAACATCCTTATCTGTAGGATTCCCATTAAAAGAGGAAATAGAAGAGAATAGTAAAAATTATATTGAAACATTTACAACTTTTCCAAAACATGGTCCTGATGCTTATAATTCTGGAATATTTAAAATTCCTCTTATTATGTCAAATATAGGTTCTACCTTTAAGATAAAAGAATATACAGAAATATACGGAGATTTAGTAAAAATTTCTGGAAAAATAGAGAATAATGATTATAAATATAGACATTCTAGGTTAATTATTCCTATATATGTTTAGGTAGTATATAGTACAATATTTATAAAAGTGTTAATACTTTGGAGGATTTTTATGATATTTTTTCCTATAGGGCCTATTTTGCCTATACAATTATTAATTGAAAATGATGAAGAAAGAGAGAAATATAAAGAAGAATGTGAAGATTTAGAAAAAAAATTTCAAAAATTTGTACAAAACACAAAATATAAACAAAAATCCATAGTTGAGAAGGCTGAATCATCAAAACTATTAAAAGAAATTGAAATATATGTAAATGAAATAAAACAAAGAATTATCTTTTTAGAAATGAGAAGAGAAAATTTAAAGGAAATAAAATATAATTTTATTAAGATTTTAGATGATGAGCACAAGATAGATTTATTAAAAAAATTAAATGAAAAAAGGGAAAGGTTGCTGGAAAAAATTTTGGAATATAAAAGGGTTATACATGAATATGAGCTTTTAGATAAAAATAATTATAGAGAACTTAAAGATTTTAAGGAAAAATTAGAGAAAATTTTAAAAATCTAGGAGGTAATAAATATTGAAAATAAAATTAGCTAAAGAAATTGTAAATAACAGTGAAAAAATTTTAAACCCTTTACCAAAACCTGGGCCTAGAATACCTGTACCTATCCCCAAACCTCCTATTCCTGTTCCACATATACCGGTAGTTATAGGAAGTGTTTTTGGATATTTTAGAGAAAGAGAAAAAACAAAACAAATTGAGTATATCGTTGAGTGTGAAAAAGAAAGAATTAAGGCCAAATTAGAGGCAAAATTAGCGGAAATAAATCATCTTAATAAAAAATTGGAAGTGGAGTTGGAAAAGGAGAAAGAAAAAACTAAAAGATATATAATAGAAAAGAAAATAGAAGTAAAAAAATTTGAGATGGTATGTAATCAATTTTCGAAAGTTTTAGATTCCAATGAATTTCCACCAGAACTAAAAATTAAAGTTTTAGAAAAACTTATAGAGAAATTATAGTGGAGGATTTTAAATGAGTAAGCCTAGCGTTCTTCTAAAAAGTTCTATAAACATTAACCCTATTATTTCTA
>JAMOTU010000049.1 GCA_027062165.1 Candidatus Altimarinota bacterium | reverse complement strand
GAATTGGAAGTAGAGTTTTATCCAATTTTGTCTTGAAAAATAAGAAGATATTGGACACCTATTTCTCTTTTACAAAATTTTTTTGATTTATTTAAATTAGTGATAGGTTTTTTTCAATCTTTGTATTTTTTGTATAAAAATAAAATAGATGTTATTTTTTGTAAAGGTTGATATGTAGCAATACCTGTGGTTTTGGCCGGAGCTATTTTAAGAAAAAAAATTTATGTTCATGAATCTGATACTGTTCCAGGCTTAACTAATAAAATAGCAGCTAAATTTGCTAAAAAAGTATTTTGGGGATTCTTTTTGGAAAATAACAGACAATTTAATAAGATAATCACAGGCGATTTAAATAAGGAACTACAGATAACGAAAGATGATATTACAGATGATTGAGAAAAAGGAGATACTTTAATTGATTGTGATAATAACAAAGATTGTCAGTGATTGTTAAAAATTTTAAGAAATAGCTACGAAGTACTTTGATGAGATAAGAAAGTTATTTCAGTAGGACAGATTTTGTCTTATGATTTGATTAAATGATTGTCTGTGATAGATAATAAGATAGTCTGTGATTGAAAAGTTAATATACTAGTTATATGATGATCTCAGTGAGCTAGGACTATTTTTGATATGCTTTTAAATCTTGCAAAAAAAAGTTTATATAAATTTGAAGAAAAAAGAAGAAATATAATGATAGATGAAAAATATCAATTTTTTATAGTTTTATGAACAAAAAATATAGGATATAAACATAATTTTACTTGATTTGAAAACGTAGAAGTTTTTGAATTCGTTGATCAAAAGAAAATGTGAGAGTTGCTTTATGTGTCTGATCGGTCAATAACTCGTTGATGAGCAACTTCTTTGGCAGAGCAAGATTTATTTTGAATAAAAAAGATAATAATTCCTTTACCTTTTACTGCTCATAATCATCAGTGGTGGAATGGTATGTGGTATAAGATTTTTAGGTGAGATATTTTGTTAGAACAAGATGAGAATTTGGAAAAAAACTTAGAGAAAATTTTGTCTAAGAATTTAAAAAAGAAAGAGAAAGTTAATTTAAAAGAGATCGAAAAAAAGATAAATAATACTTTGCAAAAGATAATAAGTTTTTTATATAAAAATTAATATGGATAATGTTAGTTAATAATTTGGATATCAAGAAAATAATAAAGTACTTTTCTAAAATTTTGATATATTTTTTATTTGTGGGTTTGTTTTTATCTATTTTTGGTTGTAGTAAAAAAGATACAATAAATTATACTTCAAGAAAAATATCTTATTTAGATACTTGATTTTGTGATGTTTTTATAGAAAAAGGACATTATTTCTCTGTTCGAACAAAAACAAAACCTCAAATAAACGCCACTCATATTTTTTGTTGAGAGATAAATAAAAAATGAAAACCTACAGGTTTTCATCATAGATATTTATGAAAAGATCCATCTACTGCTAGAGTTGAGAAAATTATTTATGAGGACAAAGATGATTGAGTATATCAAGCAAAAGTTAAAATTTTGGACATAAAATATCATTTATGGAAGAAAAAATTTTCTACTATGTTTCCTGAAAATCTTACTAGAAAACAAGTTGTAGATAATATTTTATATGCTTGGAAGAATCGTTATTTTTTAAATTGATTGAAATTTAGATGACCTTCTATTGATTGAAAATTTGATATAGAAGGTTATATATTGCCATGAAAAAAGATAAAGATAAATACTGCTTATCCTATTTTTAAAAGATAATTTAAAATAATTATGAGAAGTTTATTTGACGAAATAATTGAAAGTGAAAATTTATTTATATCTGATATAGCTAAAGAGTTTTTGAAGGAATTAAAAGAGAGTTGAAAATATATAGGAAATTCTTATGAATTTTTATTGCAGGATTGAAAAATAAAAATAAGAAATTTGTACGACGATGTAGTTTTTGAAATGGATTTTAATTATTTAAAAGACAAGTTCGATGAAAAAGTTAGATTTAAGTAAAACAGTTATTATTTCAGATTTTGATGGGACTTTAACTAAGAAAATAATAAATTGAAAATTTGTACCTTCTTTGATTTCTATTTTAAGAGAAGAAGGAGTTTTAGATGAAGATTATTCTAAAAGAGCTAAAGCTTTGTTTGAAAAATATCATCCAATAGAAAAAGATCCTAATATTTCTGACGAAGATAAATTTAAAGCTATGGAAAGATGGTGGAAAGAGCACTATGAACTTTTAAAGGAAAAAGGATTAGAATTGCAACATATTAAAAAAGCTGTAGAACATCCGAATATCCAATTTAAAGAAGGTGTGAAAGAGCTTTTTGAGATAGTTTTACAGAAAAGGATTCCTTTAATAATTTTTTCGTCTTCTTGATTGGGAGATGTTTCTATTAAGATGACTAT
>JAMOTU010000048.1 GCA_027062165.1 Candidatus Altimarinota bacterium | reverse complement strand
TGTCGCAAAATATATTTAACAAAGTGATAACAGATAAACAAAAATGAGAACACTATGTAAAATTGATAAGGAAATCTATAATAGGATATATTATTAATAGTTTAGGTAGTGTATGACTTCTGATAATATGAGGAGTACTGGTTTATTTTTTAGGTGTTTATATCTTTTTTTGAGATTTTGCATTTCATTTGTCTATTTTTATTCCGTTGGTTTTATATTTAGTAGTTATTTTGTTTTATTGGTGGTATTTTTGGTATTATACATATTTACTTATTACAACACATCGTATAGAAAAACATAGACCTACGTATCTTTTATGAGATTTTAAAGAAGTTTTATATTACCATGAAATTAGCAAAGTAGCTTATTTTTATCCAAGTATTGTTTCAAAGCTTTTGTGATATGGAACTTTAGAAATGAGAGCTGGGTGAGAAAAAGAAAATATTGTATTTGAATTGGTGCCAAAGCCAGAGAAAGTAGCAGAGGAAATTAAGCAATTAGTTTCTGATTATATCAAAGCAAATCCTACTATTTCTGCCATGTAATAAAAATTTTTATTTTAGATAATTATAATTAAAAAATTTAATGTATAAATGTCAAAACTGCTGATATACTTCTGCTACAAAACTTGGTAGATGTCCAAGTTGTGGTCAATTTTGAACTTTCGTAGAAGTTGAAAATAAGGTTTCTAAAATTAAAGCTTCAAAAAAGCAGCTTAAAAGATGAAATATTTTACAATTTGATGAAAGTAAATCAAATATTCAATATTTTAAATTGTCTGAACCTGAGATTAAAAGAATTTTGACTAAATGAATAAAAAGATGATGAATTTATTTGCTTTGAGGAGAACCTTGAATATGAAAGTCTACTATTATTTTACAAATAATTGATGATCTTTTAAAGAATAATCCAGGTTTGAAAATATGATATTTTTCTTGAGAGGAAAATATTGATCAAATTTTAGAAAGAAAGAAAAGAATAATAGAGTATAAAGGATCTAAAGAGTTATGAGATATCTGAAGAGAAAAAGAATCTCCAAAGAAATTCTGAAAAAGTTTTGAAGAAAATAAAGAAGAAGATAATAAAAATTTTCAGACTTTCTCTGATAATTTTTCTCCGACTTTCCATGTCTATCATGCGACTGTTTTAGAAGATATTCTTACGACGATAGAAGTTGAAAAGTTTGATTTTGTTGTTTTTGATTCTATACAAACGATTTATTCGCAGCAATTAGATAGCCCTGCTTGAAGTGTTTCTCAGGTAAAACTTGTTTCTGAAAAAATTTCTGAATTTTGTAAAAGACAAGGTATTGCTTGTTTTATAATCTGACATGTAACTAAATGAGGAGAAATTGCTTGACCTAAATATTTAGAACATATTGTAGATGTTGTTTTATATTTAGAATGAGATAGATTTTGACAGTATAGATTTTTGAGAGCAAAGAAAAATAGATTTTGACCTGCGGATGAGGTTGGGATTTTTGAGATGACTTTATTTGGTCTTAGGCCAGTTTATGATATAAAAGAAAGAATTATTCAAGCAGCACAAACTAGTGTGCCAGGTTCTGTTTTGACAGTTTGAATAGATAATTGAAGACCGGTAATAGTTAATTTGGAAGTTTTGTTAAATAAGTCAAAATATAAATATCCACAAAGGACTGCTATTTGAATAGATTCTAATAGATTAAATCTTGTAATTGCAATTTTAGAAAGATATCTTGGTTTAAAGTTAAATTTATTTGATATTTTTGTTAATATTCCAGGAGAACGAAAATTTTATGATAGTGGTTTAGATCTTGCTTTAGCAGCTGCAATTTGGGGACAGTATAAAAATCAACTGATAGATAAGAGGAAATTTTTTATTTGAGAAATTTGATTGGGATGACAGATTTTACCTTCTAAGCTGCACGAAAAAAGAATTAAAGAGATACCTCAATGATTTGAAGTAGTAGATTATAAGAAAATAAAAAATATTTTAGAATTGAACAATATATTGAAAAGTAGTTAAAAATTTTTACTATAACATAAATTTATATTTTAATTTTTAGTGGATGTCATTAAAGGCTATCAAAGCTAAAATAAAATCTGTTAAAAATTTAAAGAAAATTACTAGAGCTTTAGAGGTAGTTTCAACAGTTAAATTGCAAAGAGTAAAAGATCAATCTGAAAAATTAAAAAATTATTTACAAGATCTTTTAATGATAGTCTCTTTTTTGGGAGAAAAGGTAGATATATTTGAGGAAAATAATAACTTTGCAGATAAGCAATTAGCTATAGTAGTTACTTCTGATAGATGATTATGTTGATCTTTAAATAGCAAACTTTTAAAGAAGGTATATGAGAATTATAAAGATCAAAAAGGTAAAGTAGATTTTTTTGTTATTGGTAAAAAGTGATTAGAATATTTAGTTAGAATGTGATTTAATGTAGTAGGTAATTTGAGATTAAAAGATACTTTTGAAGAAAAAGATCTTCTTCCATTATACAGTTTTTTAAATCAAAAATTTGCTAATTATTGAAAAATAGATATATGGTTTAATTATTTTAAAAATACTTTAGTTCAGATTCCTGTTGATATGCAGATATATCCGTTTAAAAAAGATAATTTTATTTCTTTTTTGAAACAAATAGATATAGATACAAATTTGGAGTTTAAAATATCTAATAAAGAGTTAATAATAGAACCTGATATAGAAAGTGTTAGAAAAGAAATAATGAGACAAATAAGAAATTATATGATATATTCTGCTATACTTCAGAACAAAACTTGAGAACATGCAGCACGTATGATAGCTATGAAGAATGCTGGAGACAATAGTGATAAAATGATAAAGACTCTTACTTTATCTTTTAATAAAGCTAGACAGGCTTCAATTACAAAAGAAATTAGTGAGATAACAAGTGCTAAAATGGCTATTGAGGAAAATAGTTAATTTTTAGATTTTAATAATTATAGTAATGAAGTTTTCTATAATAAAGAGAGCGTATTTGTGGATAGGTTTATGAATAATTTTAATGATTACAAGTATATTTTTGTTTGTAAAAAATTTAAATTTATCTAAAGATTTTACTGGTTGAATACAAATACAAGTAGCTAAGGTTTTACCAAAAGATGAGGTAGTTAAAGATTTTAAAAAAGTTTTAGAACAATTTAAAGTTAAAAATCCTAAAATAGCTGTAAATGTTTCCCAAAATATAACAGATATTCTTATAAAAATTAATGTCAATGATGCAGAAACAAATAAGATAACTACAAAAATAAAACAAATACTTTTGGATAAATATTTGGAAAATGATAAAAATAAGATATTAATGTTTTCTGTAGTAGGACCTAGTTTTGGGGAATATATGAAATCTACGGCAATAAAAGCTATTCTATATGGTTTAATTTTAATGACTATATATCTTCTTTTTGCTTTTATAGGAATAAGAGAATATATTTCTCCTGCTCTAATTGGTTTAATAGCTATATTTACTATGCTATTTGACATTTCTATTCCATCGGGTGCTTATTGAATATTAATGCATTTTAATCCTACTATTCAAGTAGATGTAATATTCATAATAGCTATTTTAACAATAATGTGATATTCTATTAATGATACAATTATTATCTTTGATAGAGTAAGGGAAGAACTTTTAAAGTCTAAATTATCAAGGAAAGATCCTGATTTTTCTGAAAAGTATGGCCAGATAATAGATAAAAGTTTGTGGTTAACTATGAGAAGATCTTTAGGAACTAGTATTTCTACATTATTAGTAATATTAGCTCTTTATGTTTTGGGAACTTGACCTGTAAAATTATTTGCTTTTACTATGGGTGTATGAGTAATAGCTGGTACTTATTCATCAATTTTCTTTGCTGCTCCTTTAGCCTATCTTTTAACTAAATCATCTAGATA
>JAMOTU010000047.1 GCA_027062165.1 Candidatus Altimarinota bacterium | reverse complement strand
CCTATATTTTATATAAGTTTTGTTGTATTTTTTGTAATAGCTCTTTATGCTTTTTGATGGAATTTTCTATGATTATGGACTTATAAAAAAGGTGAAAAACTTACAGATGTATATATAAAAACAAATGTGATAGATAATACTAGTATAGATTTAGTTTTTGTATGAATAGATTTGCTTAAATGAAATTTTTCTCAATATGTAGTTGTAAAAAAGGTTTTGGATACTTTAAAACAGGCAGAAATATTAATTAAGTTGGATGTAGTAGGTTATTTGTTGAGTTCATCTAATAAAAGTAGTGCACTTGAGCTTTTGATTATAAGGATGGAAAAAGTAGTAGATGATTTAAAAACTTTGAAATGACATATAAATAGTTATATTAATTTATATAACCAGCGTTACCTTTCTTGTGTATCTCAAAAAAATTTGGGAGATACCAATTTTTTTTATTGATTTAATAATTATGATTATCAATTATTAGTTGAATGATTAGAAAATTCTGCCAAAGGTGGTAGTTGCGCTGAGGAAAATAGAGTAAAAATGCATGCTTTTCAAATAATGAATGATAAATTGAATAGATATTTGGATCTTTTAGAAAAAAAATATAATATAATAAATACTAATCAAACTTTAATAATACAGAATATAGAGTTATTTAAAGACAATTATTTAGATAGACTTTTATCTTTGAAGAATGCTGTTAAAGGTTTAACTTATGATATTAATAATTAACTATGATTGATAATAAGAAAATTTGGGATTTTGTAGTAGAATCTTATATACCATTATCTTTGCAAGATGATTTTAAATCAGTGTGATATAAAATTATAAATTATCCTAAACCAGTTGTTTGGTATGTTAATTTATGATTTTATTTTGAGTTTTTATATAAATTTTTAGAGGGAAAAGTAAGTTTAGAAAAATTTATATATTTATGAGATGTGGTAAATAGTTGAAAAAGAATAAACATTTTAGAGTATAAGAAATTAGTTTTAGAATGAAGTTTTGTAGTGTGGAAGGATATAATTATGAAGAGATTTGATAAATATAAATGAAAATATTTGATTTTATCAAAAGATTCTTATAAACTTTTTGCTAGTAAATTGGATTTTTCTTTATTGAAAGATAAATTGTTAAAGATAGATGCTGAAATTTTATTAATTTAATTATATTTCATGGTTTCTACCAAGCACCATATTCACAAAAAAAAGCCAAAAAGAATATTACTTAAATTATCTTGAGAAGCATTGATGGGACAACAAAATTATTGAATTGATGTTAAATTTTTATCGGAGTTAGCTAAGAAAATAGTTTATCTTTCTAAATATAAATGAATAGAGCTTGTAATAGTTATTTGATGATGAAATATTTTTAGATGAGTACAATGAGCAGCAAAATGATTAGATAGAGCTAGTGCTGATTATATGGGAATGCTTGCAACTGTTATGAATTGAATAGCTTTATGAGATGCTATAGAAAAACTAGGACAAGAGGTAAGGATAATGTCTGCTATAGATATACCCAAAGTAGCTGAACCCTTTATTAGGAGAAGAGCGTTGAAACATTTGAAAAAATGAAGAGTTGTAATTTGTGTAGCTTGAACAGGAAATCCATATTTTACTACAGATAGTGCAGCTGTTTTGAGAGCGTTAGAATTAAATTGTGATTATATGGTGAAAGGTACTAAAGTGGATTGAGTCTATGATAAAGATCCAATTAAATTTAAAGATGCTAAAAAATTTGATGTGATAAATGTAGATGAAGCTTTAAAAAGATGATTGAGAGTAATGGATCAAAGCGCTATAGCTTTAGCAAAAGATGAAAAATTGCCTATTTTTGTTTGTAAAATAGAAGATATTGATAAAATTTGATCAAAGAAAATAAATGGTACTTTAGTAACTACAGAGTAAGATGATATTTTTAAATCTTTCTAATGGATTTTGGCTGAAGGAATATTTTAAAGAAGAATGTGTTTATTTTACTAGATTTCAATCAAATCATTTTCAAGGTGTTAAACAATTTGATATTTGGGATTATAATTTGGTGTTTTCTTTACTTTTAGGAAATACTTTTATTTTTGATGGAACTATAGGAAATAAGTTACTTTCTGATGGATTAAGACAATTTATAGTTTCTTATATTGTTTTTTTGTTTTATTTTCGTAATGGAGGAGGGAGGTTAATATTTTCTAAAAAGGAATTTTTATCCGATAGACAGAGTTTTAGAAAATTTTTAGAAGATAGATTTGTATTTTTAACTTTTGTTTCGGATAGACGAAAGAGTAGTTTTTTTGTGAGTATAATAGATTATGTGTATAATATTTTTGGTGTAAAAGATAATATAAACATCGCTAATAAAGATTTTCTTAATCAGATGTTTTTAGATTTCCGGAAATATTTTTGAGGTAAAAAATGGGAAAAGCGATGGGATGAAGGTAAATTTAGTTTAGATTATAAAATTTATATTTTTTCAGAAAGATATGAAAATTTTTTTGAATTATTTAATAAAATTAAAGAAAAATTACCAGATAGATTTTTATTTGTAGGTAATGTAAAAAATTTTTTATATGATGATAAGACTATAGAGATTATTTAGTTTTCTAATACTATTTCGGGAAAATTGCTAGTTTCATATAAAGCTTTTAATGAGTATTTTCATAATATAGCATCTAGAAATTTTGTTTTTTTGAAAATACTTTTAAGTTTTTCGGTAGTGTTGGTTAACAAGACAAAGTTTTCTTCTTGATTTGTAAAAGGTACATATTTATTTATAAATTTTTGTTTTTCATAAATATTATTAAAAGCGCTTAAACAATTATTCCACAATTGATAATCACCATTTGTTCACTGTTTTAGATATTCATTTATAAATATTAAAGCTTGAGTTAAGTTTTTTGTTTTTTTATTTATTATAAATCATCGTCACTTTACAAAGTAAATGTTAGTATTTTCATTTGGGAATATATTAGCTTTTCGAGTTTTAAGATAATTTATATCTGACAAAAAACCAAATATAATTTTTGTTTTTCTACTTTTTCATAAACATATATCTAAATTGTCTTTACAGCTTTTGTATTTGTTAGAATATCTTATCAAATTAATAGAAGAGAAAAGTTTTATATATTTGTTAGTTGACCAATTTATAATAGTAGAGATAATATTAGGATTTTCTCATAGTACGCTGTAATAAATGAACATATAAAGACTATCGGCAAAATTTTTATACGGATATTTGTTTTTATTGAAATATATCTTTGTTATTATATTGTCTAATCATATATTAACTGTTATTTTTGTAATTTTATTAGGATAAGTTAAAAAATAGTTTTTTATATTTGATAATTCAGTTGTTTGTATATTTATATCTGGAGATACTAAAGTTGCGCTTGGATCTATACAATATGGTATTCGCCAAGCACTATTAGAATTTAAAAAATTGTTAAATACAAAGTGAAAAATACTATTTAGATTTATACGATTGTTAAAAGTAATGTTATAGGATATTGCTTTAAACTTCGACAACTTTGTACTTGGTATAAGTGCTATATCTATTTTACCAATAGCTAGATATCTTAAAAGTTGATTGTCATTTAGATTTGTGTTTATTTTTATAATTATATTGCGTTTTCTTAAGTTTTCTTTTATTTTTTTAAATCAGAGAGTTTTAAATTTTTTTGGTAAGTAAATGTTTAATATAGTAATTTTGTTTTTTTTAGTAGGAGACTTATTTTTAGATGACGAGATATTTTTTGATGTATTGTTATCTTTCTTGTTTGGGATATTATGATGATTGTTTTGATTTATGGAAGTTTGTTTTTTCGGAGAAGCTTCTAATATAGAGGTTTTATTTTTATTGGAAAATAATATGTTAAGCAAAGCTAATCACCATAGACTTAATAGTATAACAGGAATTCATATTAATATAGCTATTTTAAGTTTATAATTGTTCATTTTGGTATAATAATTGATTTTTAAAATACTTGTGTTTTAATAGTATTTTCAAGTTTTTGATTTTTAGCTTGTTCAAGTATATGGCAGATATATTTTAGAGTTCATAAGGAATATAATATAGCATTTGATAAAATGTATCTATCAATTGATTTTGTTATACTTCAAAAGATAATGTAATTTTTCAATTTAATAATAATATAATTTTTTCCTATTTTAATGTTCTTTTCTTCTTGATTTATTAATTTAAAAATTTCTTCAGTTGGGAAAAAATCTCAAGTTATAAAAATTAAGTCTTCATTTATTTGTTTTAGTATAATCATATTTTCTATATTTAATAGTTTTTTTAAGGTTTCTATATTTGTATTTTCAGATAATGATATATTGTTTAATTTTTTAACCAAGTCTAAAACAGCATTTAGTTTGTAAACTCTAGATGATATATATAAATTTAAAAGTTTTAAAAATTCATTTTTAAGATTTTGATTCAATTTTTTGAAAATATCAGGAGATAATTTATATATTTTAGCTTTATCTGAAGTAATTAGAAAATCGATAGGTTTACCTTTCTTTTCTAGAAAACTTTTTTCACCAGATACTTCAGGTCAATATATTTTAAAAATAGGCTTGTTGTTGATTTGTCATTGTCATTCACCTTCTAATAAAAGATAAAGATTATTATCCTCTTCTCACGATTTGTATAAATATTCTCATTTATTTAAAGTTAGGCTTTCTCAATATTTTTCAAAGAAATTAGTCAACTGGTTTAAATATTTTTCCATTTGTTTTTAATCAATTAAGTAAAATTTTAAATGTTTCTAAATTTTTAACTTTAGGCAAAGCTTCTTCCATTGTTATTATTCATTTTGCTACAAGTTCAGCTAAAGATTTGTCCATAGTTGTCATTCCATATTTGCTACCTGTTTCCATTATAGATATTATTTGAGGTATTTTTCTTTGTCTAATATTATTTGCTACAGCAGGAGTATTAAATAATATTTCTCTAGCTGCTACTTTTGATTTTCAATCAGCAGTTGGTAGTAATCTTTGACTAATTATAAGTTCTAAAGTCATACTCAATTGAACTGCTACTTGTTCTTGTTGATGTGGAGGAAAAACATCAATTATTCTTGTAATAGTTTGTGCAGCATCTATAGTATGTAAAGTGGATAGCACTAAATGTCAAGTTTCTACTAGAGTTAGGACAGCAGAGATGGTTTCTAAATCTCTCATTTCTCATACCATTATAACATCTGGATCTTGTCTTAAGCTATATTTGATAGCATCTTTCCAAGAAGGAGAATGTTTGCCTATTTCTCTTTGAGTTATTAGAGCTTTTTTATTTTTGAAAACAAATTCAATAGGATCTTCTAGAGTTATAATATGTACATTTCTATTTTGATTTATAAATTCAATCATTGTCGCTAATGTTGTAGATTTTCAGCTTCCTGTCGGTCAGGTAACAAGTATTAGTCATTTATCTTTTAACAGAGATTTTTGGATATATTTGGGTAATCATATTTCTTCGAAAGTAGGAGGTTCTGCATTTATTTTCCTGAAAGCTAAACTTATTCACTCCATTTCAAGGTATGTGTTTACTCTAAACCTTGCTTTACTAGTAGCATAGGCAAAATCTACTTCTTCGCCGTTTAAAATTTTTTCTAATTTGTATGGTTGTAATTGATCTTGTAGAAATCACCGAATATCATCTCTTAAAATTTCTTCTTCAGATATTTGTTTTATTTGTCCAGCAGGAGTTCTAGCATAAAGTGGTTTGTTCTCTATGACGTGAATATCAGATATTTGGGTTTCCGCTATTTGATCTAAAATATTATATATTACATTTTTACTCATTGACAGTGATTGTAAAGTAAATAAAGTTGAAAAACGAAAATAATTTTTTAAATTATATCTATAATTTTATAATTTGTCAAATTTTAGATTATGAAACAAGTAGATTTTAAAGAAATAGAAAAGAAAGTCAGGCAAATTTGGGAAAAAGTAAAAATATATAAAACAAAACTTAATGTAGATAAAAATATTAAAAAGTACATTTTAGATATGTTTCCATATCCTTCTTGAAGTGGGCTTCATGTAGGGCATTGGAGGTGATATGTGCTTTCTGATGTTATGGCCAAAATTCAAAAGATGGAATGAAAAGAAGTTTTACATCCAATGGGATTTGATAGTTTTTGATTGCCGGCAGAAAATTATGCTATAAAAACAGGTATTCATCCTAAAAAAACTACTTTTAAAGCTATTGAAACTTTCAGAAAACAGCTTGATGAAACTGGAAATTGGTATGATTGGGATTTAGAAGTAATAACTTGTACTCCTGATTATTATAAATGGAATCAATGGATTTTTTTACAATTTTATAAAAATTGATTAGCTTACAAGAAAAAGGCGCCTGTGAATTGGTGCCCATCTTGTAAAACTGTTTTAGCTAATGAACAAGTAGAAGATTGAAAATGTGAAAGATGTAAGACTCCTATTGAAAAGAGATTTTTAAATCAATGGTTTTTTAAAATAACTGAATTTGCTGATAGGTTATATGAAGATCTTAATAAATTAGATGGTTGGCCTGAAAGAGTTAAAATAATGCAGAAAAATTGGATATGAAAATCTGAGTGAAGTCAATTTAAGATGTATTTATATGTAGAGAATAAGAGTTCTGAAGAGAGAGAGGAGGTCTGAAGAGAAAGTATTGTAGACTTCGAGGTATTTACTACAAGGTTAGATACAGTATTTGGTATGACTTATGTGGTATTTTCTCCAGAAAAGATTTTAGAATTGATCGAAAATGGTAAGCTAAATAATTTGAAAAATTTAGATGAAGTTAAAAATTTTTGTCAGAAAGTAATATCTAAGCCAGATATAGAAAGAACATCAGATAAGAGTAAAAATTGAATGAAACTTGAAGGTGTATATTCAATTAATCCGTTTAACGGTAGAAAAGTAGAGGTGTGGATAGCAGACTATGTAATAGGAAGTTACGGAACAGGTGTAGTTATGGCTGTTCCGGCACATGATACAAGAGATTGGCAGTTTGCAAAAAAATACAATTTGCCTATTATAAGAGTGATTTATCCTAAAAAGAAAATTGTATTTAGATTTGAAGAAAATTTATTAAAAGATAAGGAAGAGGCGTTTAAATTGGCTGATGAAAACGAACTTTTTTACAGATTAAAAGATAGATATTTTTACGGATGGGTAGATATAAGAGATGA
>JAMOTU010000046.1 GCA_027062165.1 Candidatus Altimarinota bacterium | reverse complement strand
AAATTGATTTTTCCTAGAAAATATTTAACCTTAATCATAATTTTAAAAATAATAAACAATTTACTATGAATAACAAAGACCTACAAACAATAGTAGCTTGGGCAAAAAGAAGAGGATTTGTTTATCCTGGATCTTCTATCTATGGAGGCCTTGCTAATGCTTGGGATCTATGACCATACGGAACTATTTTAAGAAAAAATATAATAGACCTTTGGTGGAAAGAATTTATACAAAAAAGACCTGACATTATCCCACTAGATGCAGCAATATTAATGAATCCAAAAGTTTGGGAAGCTTCAGGACACGTTGAAAACTTCAATGATCCAATGATAGATGACAAAAATACATGAGAAAGATTTAGAGTTGATAAACTAATCGAAGCTAAAATCGAAGAACTTAGACAACAACTCACCGATGAACAAATCTTAGAAAAAATAAATAAAGAATTTTGAGTAACTAATCTCATACCAGAATCTTGGAGCTTTGATCAAATGAAAGCATTTATTGAAAAATATATACCAAACAATCCTAACACTTGAAAACCTGCTAACTGGACTGATGTAAGAAAATTTAACCTTATGTTTAAAACTCATCAAGGAGTAATTGAAGATGAATCAACTGTAGTTTATCTAAGACCCGAAACAGCACAATGAATTTTTGTAAATTTCAAAAATATACTTGATACTATGAGAGTAAAACTACCTTTCGGTATAGCACAAATCTGAAAAGCTTTTAGAAATGAAATTACACCAGGAAATTTTCTCTACAGAGTAAGAGAATTTGAACAAATGGAAATAGAATATTTCGTTGAACCAGAAAAAGACGAAGAATATTTTGAAAAATGGAAAAAATGGTCTTGGAATTGGTGGACAAAAACAATTTGAATAAAAGAAGAAAACTTAAGATTTAGAGATCATGAACCAGATGAACTTTCACATTATAGTAAATGAACTACTGATATAGAATATTACTTTCCTTGGTGATGGTGAGAATTACAAGGTATAGCTAGAAGAACTGACTATGATCTTCGCCAACATATGAAACACTCTGGACAAGACTTACAATACTCTGATCCAAAAACTTGAAAAAGATTTATACCTTGGGTTATTGAACCTTCTTGGGGTCTAACAAGAGCTATATTTACAACAATGTTAGATGCTTATGATGAAGAACAATACACAGATCCAAAATGAAGAACTCAAACAAGAGTTGTAGCAAGATTCCACAAAAACGTTGCTCCAATTAAATTTGCCATTTTACCACTTTTGGAAAAAAATGAAGATATGGTTAATCTAGCACAAAATATTTTCAAAGAATTATCCCAAGATTATATGGTTGAATTAGATATAAAAGGAAATATTTGAAAAAGATATAGAAGACAAGATGAAATTTGAACACCTTATTGTATTACTATAGATTATCAAACATTAGAAGACTGAACAGTAACTATAAGAGATAGAGACACAATGCAGCAACAAAGAATAAAAATCGAAGAGATTAAAAAATTTATGTAATTAAAAGCAAACAATGAATTTCCCTCTAGAAAATGAAGATATGTCTCTCATTAAAAAATTTGAATTAGAAGCTTCAAGAATACCTTGAGTTGTATCTCTTGCTCAATGAATACCTCGATACCCTACTCCACAACCAATAGTAGATTTCCTAATAGAAAAAATCAAAAAATGAGAAACTAACAGATACTCAATTGTCCCTTGACTTCCTCAACTAAGAGATTCAATAGCAGCAAGATATTTTGAAAAATACAATATCGAAATTGACCCAGAGAAAAACATAACTATCACAGCTTGAGCTATAGAAGCTATAAGTAGCTTTTTATTAGCTACTCTTTTTCCCGAAGATGAAGTAATTTTAATAGATCCTACTTATGCTTCTTATAGATGATGTGTTTTAACAGCTAGATGAAAACCTATAAGCGCTCCATTAGATGATAACCGAGACTTAAACATAGAAACAATTAAAAAACTTATTACCTCAAAAACTAAAGCTATTATCTTTCCAAACCCTAATAACCCCACAGGGTCTATTTTTAGTTTAGATAAAATAAAAAAACTTTTAGAGATATCTAAAGAAAAAAATATATATGTAGTAATCGATGAAGTATATGATGAATTTATATATGACAATGAAATCTTTCAATCAGCTATTATATTTTTTAAAAGTTATCCAAATCTAGTATTAGTTAATAGTTGGTCAAAAACTTTTGGTATGACTTGATGGAGAATATGATACATAATTGCTGAAGAGCGCCTAAACAAAGAAATAATAAAAGTTCATGACAATCTACTAACTTGTGCCCCTGTCCACAGTCAATGGGCAGCAATATCTACTTTTGAAATCTATGATGAGTGGGCAAAAAAAATAAAAAAACAATTACAAGAAAGAAGAGATTATACTATTAAACAATTGAATCAGCTTAAAGATTTTATAGATTTTCAGATACCTAAAGCAGCATATTTTGTTTTCCCAAAATTTAAATATACAGATAATGATTATGAAGAATGTATAAATATCCTACATAAAGCTAAATTAGCTTTAGTTCCTGGATCAGGATTTTGAAATAGATGAAAAGGTCATTTTAGAATCTGTTTTTGAAGAGATTTTGATGACCTAAAAGAATGACTCGAAAGATTAAAAAAATACTTTTGAAAATAATTGCTTACAATACTAAAAACGCCCCTTTTTAAGGGGCGTTTAATTATTTTTAAAACAACTAAAATTAACTACTCAACTCGGTGGGGGAGGGATTCGAACCCTCGAGCCCCAAACAGGGCTACCCGCTCTCCAGGCGGGCGCATTCGACCACTCTGCCACCCCACCATCTAAAACCACGGCCGGCCGGACTTGAACCGGCAACGGAGGAGCCGAAGTCCTCCATGTTCCCAATTACACTACGGCCGTATAAAAAGAAGAAAAGGATAAAACTTCTAGTTTATACTATGACCAGTTCTCATAAGCATTTTTAGCTGCCTCTTCTTGCGCTTTCTTCTTATTAGGTCAAAATCATTCTCCTTTTTTTTCTCCTAAAACAAAAACTTCAGATTTATATAAAATCACATTTCATTTTTCATCTTTTTCCCATTCATAATCCTTATATTCAGGAACTACTTTATAAAGTTTTTGAACTTTTTCTTGCAATAAACTTTTATATGGTTTAATAGGTCTTTTCTTTATTTCATCAAGCATTGAATAAATATACTTCTTAACAAAACTTTCAGCCTCTTCAGCTCACAAATCTAAAAACAAATATCCTATCAGAGCTTCTAAACTATCAGCTAAAATAGTATCTTTATCTCTTCATCATGTCTTTTCCTCCCCACGTCATAAAAATATAACATCACCCAAATTTATATTTCTTGCAACATCTGCTAAAGTCTCCTCTTTAACTAAAGCAATTTTATATAATGTAAGCTGACTTTCCTCAAGATCTGGATGATCCTTGTATAAAAGTTCAGCAATTATTCATCACAATACAGCATCTCACACAAACTCTAATCTTTCATTGTGAGGAATTCTTTTTTTAGGAAAATCCTTAGCAAAGGATTTATGAATAAATGCTTGAAGCATTAAATCTTCATCTTTTACTTTAGTAACATCTATTCATAAATCCTTTAAATAATTTCTTAAAATTTCTTTCTTTTCTATAACCTCTTTTGGGAACATGAGTTAAATTAAGTTAAATTATAAAATAAATTATAAAATTTGAAGTTCCCTCAGTTTATCTATATATTTCTCTGAATCATTTCAATATTTTTGACGTAAATACTCCAATAAAAGTTCTTTCCAAGATTTAAACGATTCCTTCAATTTTTCCTCACTTTCCACAAACAATCTAACTATTTGTTGATGTCTCAATGGTTTTCTCTTCAATCTAATCTGATTTAAAACTTTAAATAAATCACTTTCAACAACTAATTTAAGATCATCATATGATAGATCTTGACTTTCTACTATCAAAGTCCATTTTTTAATATCAAACTTATCTACATTTATATTTATATCTTCTACAACAAAATCTCCTTTCCTAAGATTTTCTAAATTTTCTTTCAACAGTTCTGTAAAATAAGATTTTAATAATTTTTCATTAATTTTCAATCAATTTTTATACTCCAACTTAAGATAAAAATTAGTATCTAAAAGGATTGGTTTAACAGTCTCATTTTTAAATTTAAAAATAAACTTATGCTGATTTTCTTCTAAAGAAGAAGTAGCCCATACAGATCATACACAAAAATAATTTTTTCGTCAAAAACTCTGATGTAAATGTCCAGATATAAACTTTATTCTGCTTCAAGATTTTAAAAATCTTTTCCCATCTATAGCCACATCTTTATATTTAAATCTTCCTTTTTGTCATACAAACTCTTCATCAGAAAAATAAAAATGATGAAAAATATAATCTACTTCGACTTTTTCTAACAATTGCTCTAAAAATTTATTTAAATATCAACTATATCTTTCATTTTTATGAGTAGATTTTATCAAACTATCATAAATACTTACTTTATCAAAATCTAAATTAAACTCTTTAAATAAATCTTCCCAATCTAAGTATATATTATAAGGCAAAAACAATATTTTTTTTCATTCTATTTCCTCTATCTGTGGCTGAAGAAAAATTTTAAATCATTTGAAACTATCAATTACTTTCACAAAATTAGCAACTTCTTCAAAGACAAAAGTTTGATTAATCCAATCATGATTTCACGCCAATATATATATTTTTTTTCACAAAGAAAATAACTCTAAAAAAAAATTGAATAAATCATTTAAAGACTTTTTATCATAAACAAATTGATACATATAATCTCACAAAAAAACAATATTTTCTTCATCAGAATTCAATAAATGCTTTCTCAAACTAGTCAAAATCAAATCCTTGTATTTACTATTTATATGAATATCCCCTACTAATAACATTATAAACTATATTCAAAAATTAAATTATCTAAATTTAAATGAGCATCTTTTTTTTGTTTTAAAAACAATATCTTTTTTATCTCTTTAAAATCTCATTTTTTATCAAAATAATATATCATAAAATTTATCCACTTCTCAAACCAGTTATTTTCAACAATTTGTTTTAACACACTATATTTTTCCCATAAATCCAAATCTTTTTCATAAATATTAATAAATTTTTCAAAAATTTCATACATCTCTTTAATTTCACTAGCTATTGTATCCCAATTTTCTAAAATACTAAACACAATGCCAGGCCTCATCTGAGATAAGCTAAAAAGAACATTCTTATACTGGTTAAAAATCTCAATTTTATCATTTTTTAAAAAATCTTTTATATTTTTCCAATCTTCATCCACAGGAACAATAAATCTCATAATAAAAGCTCTTGAAGTTAATGTATCTAACAACTTTTCTTTAGAAGTAGTAGTTCAAATAATTAATCTCCCTGGTAATGGCTCTTCGAAAATCTTAAGCATTGCGTTAGCAGCAGCAATGGTCATTCTGTCAATATTTTCTATAAAAACAATCTTATATCCTGAAAATCATGATTTTAATAAAAAATCTTGAACTTGTCTAGCCCCTAAATCTATAAAAGTCTCTCAATTTATTTTTATCTCATCTTCAGAATCAACTTTTATTTGATGTTTTTTTCAAAGTTTCTCAGAAAAATCTAACAATTCTATATAATCTGTCAAAAAATAATTACCTAAAAAATCTTTAACTAATTTTTGTACTAAAGTAGTTTTTCCAATATGAGCAGGACCTTCTAAAATAAGAAATGGAAAATAGAAATCCTTATCTTTTGATGCCTTTGCAAAGAACTCCTTCAAAATTTCCTGTTGTTTTCTATTCCCTAATATCAGCATAAAAATTCATCCTTTTATTTTTTAAAATATAATTTTTCAAATCAGCGAGAGATGATTTCAAAATGGATACTATTATATTATCCCACTTATCTTTATATATCCAATCTTCTAAAATTTTTTTCTCTTTTTCCGAAAAAAACGACAACACATCTGCCCGATTTATTTTATATTTGTTAATAAATTCTTCAAATTTTTTAACAAAAGTTTCTCCTCTATAATCTAATAAATTCTTTATTTCCAAATCAAGCTGTTTTTCAAAGTCTTGCTTTCTATTATTAATAATAATATCAATACTAAATAACTTATCAATAAGTCAAACTAAGAAATTATTCCATATTAGTAAAATTACTAAAATAAAAATCAAAATAATTAAAATAAAAACAAATACTTTTGAAAAAAAAATAGATAAATCATCAATAAAATTGAAATATATCTCCATTATTATCAACTTATTAATCTTTTAAAAGTTCTTCTTTATCTGAATATTTCCTTTTTCAAAAATTTGTTAATTGTACATTTTCGTGTCCTTTTCAAGCCAACAAGATAATATCTCAAGATTCTGAAATTTCTTTTACAAACTTTACTGCAAGTTTTCTTTCAGGTATAATATAAAAATCTTCTCATTCTTTTCTATTTATTCACTTCATAACATCTCTAATAATGTCATACCTATTTTCACTTGCTGGATCATCGTCAGTTAACACTATTATATCAGCAAATTTATCTACAATTTGTCACATCAATGGCCTCTTATAAGGATCTCTCTCACCAGGAGCTCAAAATAAAACTATCAATCTTCATCATTTTTTTTCTTTTACTTGCGACAAATAATTTAAAACACTCTCTAAAGCTCTAGGTGTATGAGCAAAATCTACAAAAAATACTTTTCAATCTTTCTCAATTTTCTCTAATCTACCAGGCAGTCATTCAAAACTTTCAACAGATTTCACTATCTTTTCTAATGGTATTCCTAAAAGCAGTCCAACAGAAATAGCAGCCAATATATTGTAAACATTATGTTTTCCTAACAAAAAATTAGAAGTTATATGATACGATTTTCATAAATAAACAACGTCAAATTCTGTTTTGGATATATCTTCTACTATATTTTCTCATTTTACACTAGCAAAACTCACAATACCATAATCTAGAAATTTATCAAAAGACAATTCTTCTGCCCATCTTCTTCCCCGTTCATCGTCTTTAGGCAAAACTCAATATTTTTCAGGCTTATCATTAGAAAGAACATTCAAAAATAATCTTTTTTTAACCTCTGCATACTCATCTATATTTTTATGATAATCAAGATGTTCTTCAGAAATATTAGTCAATACTGCCATATCAAAGTCTATTCAATGAAACCTAAATTGATCTATTCAATGACTGGACACTTCTAAAACCACGTATTTCACTCATTCACTTTTAAAAATAGCTAAATATTTAAATAAATCTTTAGGATCAAAAGAGGTCATCTTTTTAGGATTTTCAATAATCTCATCTCAAACCTTAATTAGTGCTGTACTCAAACTAGCAGTCTTTCACAAATTATCATTTAATATTTTTTGTATCAAATTGACAGTAGTAGTCTTACCATCAGTTCAAGTAACTCATACAATAAATAAATCCTTTTGAGGATTACCATAAAAAAATCTAAAAAAACTAGCTCTAGTTTTTTTATAAATAGGATACAAGGCTGTTTTTTTGAAAAACTCCTTTATTTTATTCATTACTTATATCAAATATCTTAAAATCAAAATTTATAATAAAAATTAAAAAAATTTTTTCAAACAAAAAAAACCTGATGACAAATCACCAGGCATTCAAATCAAAAATAAATTTTAAAACAATTTTTAAGCTTCAAAGTACAAAATATATACTATCTTTTTTAATGCTCTTAATAGATTCAAAGACAAATCTACAAATCCCTTTACAGCTAATACTTCAAATTGCTCTATTTTATTCATACCAGTTTTTACAAGAATTAAAAACTTGTTTGAGTTTATTTCTAAAAATATTTCATAAGTATTTTCTGCTATCTTTCTAAAAATAGCAACTATATTTTCATATTTAAAAAATTTAACTATCACCTGTCCAGCACAAGTAAAAAGTTTTAAAGGCTGCATTAATTTTTATGTTAATCTTTCTAAAATTAAAGTTGCTCTATTTTTATTTTTTTATTTTTTTCTTTCAATAGAAACTTTATTATTATTTTTATGGAAACTTTATATTGATTTTTATAGAAACTTTATTATTATTTTTAACAAGTTTTACCAAGTAAAAACAAATAGATGAAAAATAACTTTTTCAACAAAATTGTTAAAATCCTGTCAAAAAAATACAATAAAACTATCAATATAACAGATTTAAAAAAAATCTTTTACACTCTATGAGAAACAAATAACAAAAAAATTTATAAACAAATATACCGACTAAAACACAAAGGTTATTTAATATCTTTGAGAAAGGACCTATTCTTTGTTAAAAAACCAGATCAACAAATAGATTTAGACTGATTAATAGAAAATTTATATTGGCAACTACTAAAGAAAAAAATAAATAACGATTTGCCTACAAAAAATCGATATATATGAGGACTTAAAGCCTTAGAAATTAATATCTGAAATTATAATATTCCAGATAATATTCTTATAATAAATGATAAAAAAGATAGTCTAGAAAAAATAGCATGAGATAAAAAAGTAATTTTTACAACTTATAAAGCTTGAAGCAAAGATTATATTAAAATCGTAAAAAAATTTTTACAAAAAATAAAAATTGGGAAGTATACCTTCCCATACTCCAATTTAGAACTAGCTATTTTAGAAAGTTTATACAATCCCAATGAACTTGAAAAAAACTACATCTACGAATTAATAAAAAAAATTTTAAGAAAAAAATGAAAAAAATTAAATTTTGAGATATTTGAAGTATTGCTAAAAAACAATAAATTTCATACTAGTATAAACAGATTATATAAACTCGCCAAACTTACCAATCCTAAAGTAGCTGAAAATCTCAAAAATATAATAAAAAAATATAGTTATTTCTTAGAAATAGATTAATTAAGGCCTAGCTGACCGTACTTTCCTAAATCTTTTATTTCCGTGGTAAAAAATCATAATTCTTCTATTGCATCTTCCAAAATTTTTATATCATTAGGTAAAATATAATCTATCCAAAACATATATTCAAAAAAACCTTTCTTTGATGGAATAGATTCTATTTTAGTTAGATTTATACTTCTAGTAGCAAAAGCTCATAAACATTTAAAAAGTATAGCCGGCTGGTCTTTTACGCGGAAAATCAAAGTGCCTTTTTTCTCTTTTAATGATAATTTTCTATCTTTAGAAGAAGTTATTATTAAAAATCTAGTAGTATTATTTTTTTGGTCATTAATATTTTTGGCAATAATATTTAGTCAATAAATCCTAGCAGCATACTCAGAACATATACATCAGATACCTTCATCATTTTCAGATTCAGATATATACTTAGCTGCTCAAGCAGTATCTCCAAAAGGAATTCATTTAAGATTATATTTTTTTAAAAACTCTTCACATTGCATAAGAGCTTGAGGATGAGAATATACTTTTGAAATTTCTGAAATTGTTTTCCTTTTAGCAGCTAAACAATGATGAACAGGCAAATAATATTCTCATATTATTTTAATATCATAATCTCTCATTAAATATAAATTCTGATGAACAGATCAAGCATAACTATTTTCTATAGGTATAACTCACAAATCATCCGTACCTTTTAAGCTATCAAATATATCTTTAAAGGAGAACAATCCTATAGTCTCATTATTTCATCACAAAAAATTATTTACTATTTCAGCCATCTGATGAGAATAAGCTCCTGGGACACCTTGATAATATATCTTAACCATAATAGCTTATTTTTAAATTAAAATCCATTCATTAATATCATATTTTTTTTCATCTAAGTATATATATCAATTTTCAAAATTTTTTAAAATACCTTCAACTAACTCCCCAGTATATATATTCTTTATCTGTATTTTGTTTCAAATATTTTCATTTATCTTTCTTATCTGCTCTGCTAACAAAAATATAATTTTGTCCGTATATTTTTGGCCACTCTGTGTATACTCTCAAAAAAATCTTTTTCCATCTTCCAATATCTTAACAAAATCATTTAAATTGTTATCTTTAAACAGTAATCTATTAAATTCTTTAGCCACTTGGATAAAAATTTCCTGAATAAATTTATTTTCCTCATTATTTACTTGAATCTCAGCATAAAGCCAAGGATTCTGTCACATATATCTGCCAACAAGAGAAGTTAACATCTTATATACAGGAGATGTGAAATTTTCTATAAAACTCATAATCTCTTTACCATCCTTTTCGGCACCAAACCTTTCTTTCAAAATTCTTTTTAAAGTTTCTCATACAACAAACAATGAAAAATGTGTCAATCATTGGACAATAGACATTACTTTATCATGAATCTCCGGAGAAATCTCAAAAATTTTAGCTCCTTGTTGTTCTAAAAAAGCTTTAAACCATAAATATCTATAATCTCTTTTTGTCTCCTCAGGAGGTGTCAAAACAATCACTTGCCCAACTATATCTTTTACAAATGGTCAAAACATAGGATGAGTAGGAACAACTAATACTCTTTCTTTAAATTTATTCATTTCTTCATATGGCATTTTTTTTACAGAAGTTACATCTGCCAATATAGATCAATATTTCAAATAAGGTCATATTTCATTTATTACTCTTTTCGTATTTCAAATAGTAACAGAAACAACAGTTATATCTGCCTCCTTAACAGCATCGACATTATTCGTTGTAAATTTAACATCTAATTCTTTTGCTGCCTGTTCTCATTTAGTTTGATTTCTTCCAGTTATCCAAACATCAAGATCAACATTGTATTTTTTGGAAAATTCTTTAAATTGTTTAGCTAACCATTTTCCAAATCATGAAGTTCATCACAAAACAGCTATTTTCATATCTTATCCAAAAAATAATGTCATAAAAATGTCTTTCAATGATTTAAATCTATCAGGATAAAAAATCAATTCTCATATTAGCCAAACTCATTTAATCATCACTAAAAATATTACAAAAGCTATACCCCATATAAAAAGATAAGGAATATACTTAAAACTTCTTTTAAGAATTACTTCAAAAATTCCTAAAATACCAGTCAACACGGCAGGTTTTCCGAATAGTAATATAGAAATTTCTTTAGTAAAATAATTTTTAATTCCTCTAAACTGAAGATAGCCTAATACAAAAATAGCTGCCAAAAATATAAAAATACCAACAAAAATACCAAAAAAGTATATAGAAACA
>JAMOTU010000045.1 GCA_027062165.1 Candidatus Altimarinota bacterium | reverse complement strand
ATTGCTTTTGTTAATCTTTGATGTGTAAAAAATTTAGTAGATACTCAGTATTTAATATGAAAAATTTTTTCTTATGATATTAGAAATAAAAAACATAAATTAAATTTTGTTTCTGATCCATACGATAAAAATGTAGATATAATTTTTGTTAATACTTGTTGATTTCTGTCTTCTGCTAGACAGGAGATGATAGAGACTATTCAAGATTTACTTCAAAGAACAAGGGCTAAAATTTATGTATGGGGTTGTGGTATTAGATACTCAAAAAGTCTGAGAAGTCCACAGAAAGTCAGAGAAGAAGTTCAGAAAAATTCTGATAAATTTTTTCAGATTTTCTCTGATAGAAATTTATTAGATTTTCCGCGTGTCTATTTTCTATCTTGGCAAGATATTGATACTATTAGCATAGACCAACTTTTACGTTGATATAATTCTACAGATTTTTGAGATTTTGTTTTTCCAAAACAAAAAGTGAGAGCTTATACAAATGCTATTTATAAATATGAATATTTAAAAATAGCTGAATGATGTAATAATAGTTGCAGTTTTTGTATTATTCCAAAAATTAGATGAAAACAAAAATCTTTACCATTAGAAGAGATTTTACAAGAAGCTGAAAATATGATTAAAAGTGGGATAGAAGAAATTATTTTAATAGCTCAAGATACTACAAGATATTGAATAGATTTATATTGAAAGCCAATGCTTTGGAAACTTTTAGAAGAATTGGAAAATATGCCTTATGATTTTAGGTATAGAATTTTATATCTTTATCCAGATATAGTTAGTTTAAAGCAATTGGAGAAATTAAAAAATTTTAGAAAGTTTATTCCTTATTTTGATATACCACTTCAACATATATCATCAGCTGTTCTGAAAAGTATGGGTAGATTTTATGATACTAATTATATTTATAAATTTTTAGATTTTATAAATACCAATTGGTCTGAAAAATTTATAAGAACTAATTTTATTGTAGGATTTCCAGGTGAAACAGAAGAAGATTTTAAGCAGTTGATAGATTTTGTTAAAAAATGATATTTTGATAATATTGCAATATTTGAATACCATGATGAACCTTTAGCTGCTAGTAGTAAATTGGATTGAAAACTTTCAGGAGATGTGATAAGACAAAGATTTCAGATTTTAAAACAAGTAATTGATGAAATTTTAGAGAAAAAGCAGAAACAAAGAAGATGAAAGGAATTTGTGGGATACGTGATGGATATAATATACGGAAAGTCAGATAAAGCATTCTGAGAAAATCTGAAAAAACTTTTTTCAAATTCTCCAAATATTTTTTCAGACTTTCCGCGTATTATTGTAAGGCCATATCTTCATGCACCTGAAATAGATTTTTATGATGAGGTATCTTTAGAGCAAATTGAAGCAATTTATGGAGATAAAGAATATATTGATATAGGAGATAAAATAATTTATAAATTAAAATAAGTTTTAAAAATGCTAAATTTTGAGATATGACAATATACGGCTGTTTTTGATGAAAATACAAAAGAATTGATAGTAAATGGTAAGGTTTATAAACCATCTGTAAGAACTTATTCCCAAATGAAAAATCTATATTTAAACAAAGATAAAAATTTGTCAGAAAATTTTGGATTGTATTATATGTATAGGTGAGTTTATGGCTGTAATGAGGATGAAAAGTTATTTGAAAAATACAATTTAAGGTATGATATTACTATCATTATTCCAAAAATCATTTGAAAAGAATATAACAAAACTTTTTGACATTATCATCCCAAAAATGAAATTTGAAGATATTATGAAGAGATTTATGAAGTTTTATATGGAAAGGCTATTTATTTACAGCAAAATAATTGGGCTACCATTTTTACTGAAGCACAAGAAGGTGATGTGGTTTTGATGAAGGAAGGTTTTGGACATATAACAATTAATCCATCTACTGATCAAATATTGGTTATGGCTAATATTGTAAGTAATAAGTTTAAATCTGTTTACGATGATTTTAAGAGTAGAAAATGAGGTAGATATTATTTAACTATCGACTGATGGGTTAAAAATACAAATTATAAAGACAATATTCCATTATTACAAACAAATGAGACAAAATTAAATTTTTCAAATCTTTATCAGACATTTTTACAAAGTCCAGAAAAATTTTATTTTTTAGATTAAGAAATTAATGTGAATAGAAATATATCTATTAGATCTTTTGTGAACTTTTGCTTTTTCAGTTTATGGAAGTTATCTTGCTATAAGAAAATGATTTGATCTTTTTTGAATATTTGTTGCTGCATTTTTAACTGCTGTTTGAGGAAGTACAATTAGAGAAATAATTTTGAATCATATACCGTATTATTTTTTTGATTATAATTATTTGATTGTTATATGTTTGGGAATTTTGTTTACTTTGCTA
>JAMOTU010000044.1 GCA_027062165.1 Candidatus Altimarinota bacterium | reverse complement strand
TTTAACAAAATTGTTATAAAATTTTTTCATTTCAGCACTTCTAATTAAATCTTTTCCTTTTATAATGGCTGCCATTAAAAGCCCAATAATGATAAGAACTATTGAAAGTTCAATTAATGAAAATGCTCTTCTAAATCCATTTTTTATTTTCATTTTATCCTCCTTATTCATAAAAGTTTATTTATCATCTATTAACTTAAATAAATAAAATAGAATTTCAATTACTTTAAGAAACTTTTAAAATTATAATAAATATATATTTATGTTTTATAAGGTGTATAATATTAAAATTGAAATAAATAAAAAAAGGGGGTGAAAAAATGCAGGCATATATTTCAGAAAATACTCCTACTGTAATTATAAAAAATGATGGCACAATAAACTATTTAGAAAAAGGAGAAAGTGTAAATATTAATGCTGATGATATAGTAATTCCTAATTTAGAATTCTTTCCATTAAAAAATTTTAAGAGTGCAGGAGTTGCAATAGAAAAAATAGATAAAATAGGAAATGCAAAATTTATTGTATATAGGGATTTAAAAAATAATGATATTAAATATTACTTAAGCCTTCTTTATAAGGATAATGATGATAAAGTGCATTTTGAAATAGTTAAAATGAAAAATGCGTATAATTGTATATCTCATATATTAGATAATGTTGAAAAAAATTTGATAGATTTGAATTATATAAAAGAAAATTTAGATTATGATAGTGAAGAGTATATTACAAGAGAGTATGAAAACTTTATTTTAAAATACCCGAAAATAAGAGGAATTAAACAGATAATACAAAAAGCTTTTCCAGACCAAAGACCAGAAGTTGTAGACGATGAGCTTTCATTTTATATCCATAATATAACCCCTTTAAATTCTGAAAAAGATTATAAACTTTATACTTTATTAAAAAATCCATATTATACAATAGTTTGTTTTGATGAGAAAAAAAGAATAGGTATACAGGATTATTTTGAAGAGACAATAAAATATGGAAAAATAAAAAATTATTTTGACATTGTTTATGTTTATCCTAAGGCAATGGACCGCACTTATATTATAGATAAAGCAAAAAATACCCTTTGCTTTTGGGGATTTGGTTTTCATGCGAGATATCACAAACCTTCCATTTCTATTAGATGTTTAGAAGTAAATGAAGAAACTATAAATGAAATAATTAAAGCAATATAAAGAATGAAAAAATAAAGGAGGGAAAAGTTATGGAAAGAGTAAAAAATATTTGTCCTGAGCGTGTAAAAGGAAGTAAAGATGAGATTATAGTGAAATATTATCACTACGGTTTTAATGCGGCAGAAAATATTTTAATAATAAAAAAAATAGAAGAAGATGGATATGAAATAGGAGTAATAACTCCACAACCAAAAGAAAAAATTAAAGTAACTCCTATAAGTGCATCTTATATTTTTTCAAACAATGATGAATTTAAATTTTTTGAGGAAGCAAAGTATATAAAAAATGGTAGATATAAAATAAAATTACATAAAGATGTATATTTAGCTATAAAATTAGATTATTTTGATGGAGAAGTAGGCGGGATAAGGTTAAATAAAGATAGTTATTTTATGGTTTTAAAAAATAGAGACCCCTTTGTTTTAAAAAGAGAAGAAGATGAAAATGGAAAGGAAAAATATTATTTTCTTTCTATAGAAGATAATTTTCTTTTTGCGCTTCTTAATCCTGATAAATTTGTAGATGAATATAAAAAAGAAAATAAGATATACAAAATAGATGATTTACCAATTTATACAAATTTTGAATGGAAAAAACTAGCTTTGGATTGCTTTGTAAAATGCATATCCGTTATAAGAGGTATTCCTCATAAAAACTATATAGATGATGGGATTATATGCGGACTTAGATTAGCAAAAATAGATGATTATTTATTTTTTATAGTAAGTAAAAGTGAAAAAGAAAAGTTTTATAAAATATTTAAATTAAAAGAAAATGAGATAAATAAAGATTTTGATAATTTTTTGTATGATTATTTTGATAAGTTAGATATTCCTAATCTTGTTAAAATGACATATAAAGATGTAAAAGTTTTTAAGGTAAGAAAAAATTCTAAAGTAGAAAAAAACTATTTTGGTTCATCAGTGGGTTTATTATTTATGTATAAAGATAATGAAAAAATATATACAGATACAATACATATGTATAGTAAATCAGTTTTAACAACTAAAGAAATTGTAAAAAAGATTGAAGAATTTTTAGATTCTATTAAAGTGAAAAAACAAAATGAAGAAAAGGAAGAAAAGAAAAATAAAATTTCACCTAAAATTTAAAAAAAAAGAGAGGTAAGAAAATGGAAAAGAATTATCTAAAATCTATTGAGTATTTAATTGAAGAGCTTATTTCTTATGCTAGGGATCAGGCTGGAGTGTCAGTTGAAGCTTCCGATGTAGCAGATT
>JAMOTU010000043.1 GCA_027062165.1 Candidatus Altimarinota bacterium | reverse complement strand
AACTGGTACGTAAAAAATAGAAAGAAGGTAGTAACTTTTCGTTGGGGATAAAGATGAAGAAAGTTTTATAAAGTTTCTTGGAACCTTACCATTTTTGAAGAAATATTACTCTGACAATTATGAAGTATATGTATAAAAAGCAAATAGAAATGCATCTTTACACGCAGAGTTAAGAATAAAAAATGCAAAACTTATAAGGAGAACTAAAGCTTACAGTAAAGGTTTAAATATGCTTATATATTCTTTAACCGTTAGTTCTTATCATGGGGAAAGCTAGTGATTTTATCAGATTTTGATAAGAATATCCTTCCAACAATGGAAATAAATCCAATTCCATTTTCAGAAATATAAGGTAATATTTTTGAACCTTCTTTTTTTGACTTTTTTGTTGAGCCTAAAATTGCATGTTGGTTTTCATCAAAATTTTCGTCTTTTTTAAACACATCTCTCATTTGAAGTTTTATTTTCAATAACTTTTTTACACTACCTAAGTAGTGCTCGTTACAAATGTTAATTTTTATTAATTTTATCTTTTTCTCAAAAATTTTTGATAGGCACAGCTTTATTTCATCGGTGTTTATTACTTTCTCATTATCATTCTTTTTAATGTCAATGTTTGAACAATTAATTTCATCAACAAGTTCACTAAAATTTATATTCCCTTTACCAAAAATACTAAAATCAAATTTTTTTTCTTTCCAGTTTTCTATTTCTTCCCAATTGTTCTCTTTTTTAATTTCAATTTTTCTTATTTTTAATCTTCCAAAACCAATATTCCACTTTCCTCCCCAGTACCCATATTTTTCCATGAAATTAAGTAAAGGATAGAAAATAGACTCTAAAATATTTTTTTCAACTTCAAAAATAACTTCAAATTTTCCAAAGAAATAAGGATTTGGAAAGTAAAATACAGAATATTCTTGGTTAGATTTTTCATGACATTCATTTTGTTCTTCAATTTCATAATTTTGTTTATTTATACAAATTTTATTAGGCAAATTTAATCTATTTCCAAAACAGTAATCCTCAATAGGTTTAATTTTCTTAATTCTAATTAAGCTTCTCCAACCAGTAGTTCCAAAAACAATTGCAGGAATAGGGATATTTTGTTCTAGCAAAGCTTTTATTTTAGTTTCAAAGGAATTTGAATATTTTAAAATATATTTTTTAAATTCCTTATAATCTACATTTTTCTCAAACCTTTTTAAACTGAAGTTATAATCATTTTCATTAACTATTTCAGAAAAATAACATATTACCTCAAACCAAAATCTTAAACTTCCAATTAAAGAAGCAGGTTTTATTTCTCTACATTCTCCCCAAGCATTTCCAGTAAGTAAGGGAGTTATAGTTTCAAAAGTAACTTTAACTTCCATAGCTATCTTCCAGAAAAATCTTATTTTTTAAGAAAAATTCTACTTTTTATATAGATAAATTATAGCAAAAGTTGTAAAAAAGCATCTTTAATTTTTTAAAAGAATTTTTAAGAAATAGCAAAAACAAACAGGCACTAAAATAACTTAACTTGCTAGTTATAAGTCAGCTTAATTAAATAATTAATATTAAACGATAAAACAAAGTAGTAAATTTTACGAATAAAACCGTCTAAAGTAACAGCGTGAATTTTTTTAGGAAAATTCATAGTTAAAATACTACCTGCTGTTTCCACCGTTTTTCTAAAGTAAGCAACTAATCTTTGTTTATAATAATTAAATCTTTTAGAATACCTTGGGTGCGAAAATAACAAGTAAGTGGTAAAATACCCCCCTGGGAAAAATTACCAGGGGGGAAAAAATGAAAGGAAAAGCAACAGGACTGAAATTAAAAATTTACAAAGCACTATGCAAGTATCTAAAAGCATTTTGTTTAACTTACATTTATTATTATAACAAAAAAAGAGGTAGAAAGCCCAAAATAGAGGATTGGGAAATAGCCGCTGCGTTTATTACATGCTATTTGGATAAAAGTTCTGTTTTAAAATTTTTACAACTATATGTGGATGATACTATTAGATCCTGGAACGTTTTTAGAAAAAACAGAATAAGAAGAGTTTATAAAATATTAAGAAAGTTTATGTTATTCGTAGGTTTACTAAAAGTTCTAACAAAGCTTTATATAGAAATAACAGCATCAATAATATTTGGGAAAGTAATGGAAATAGAGGAAAAGCTGGTAGTGGACGGAACAATATTGGACGTAGCAAATGTAAATAGAGCTAGAACACAAAGAATAAAGAGATTATCAGGAAAAAGCTTTTGGGTAAGAAGGAAAAGAAACTTGTATAGCGTACATTACAAGAAAAAAATAGAATTTGAAGAGCTTCATTATGGAATTTTAGCGATGGTGTTAGCAGATTTAAAAGGCATAGTTCTTGATATATGGTATTTACCCGCAAGTGTACATGAAAATAAAGCGTTAAAAGAAAGGGAAG
>JAMOTU010000042.1 GCA_027062165.1 Candidatus Altimarinota bacterium | reverse complement strand
AAAACGTTTTAGATAAATTAAACGAAGTAAA
Organism: Candidatus Altimarinota bacterium; assembly: GCA_027062165.1. Taxonomy (GTDB): domain Bacteria; phylum Patescibacteriota; class Gracilibacteria; order Absconditabacterales; family Absconditicoccaceae; genus JAMOTU01. Next base: position 11,424 of record JAMOTU010000042.1, on the reverse strand, counting down.
AAAAGAGATAGATAAACTTGAAGAAGATAAAAAAATAGATGCAAGAATATATTTAAAGGTTCTTTTCGAATTAAAAGAGGAGTTTGAAAACGCTTCGGTTAAAAACTTCAAAGATGCGGAAATTTATTTTTTAAAAATTGATAATTTAAAAGAGTATATCAAAAAGAAATTCGAAAGAAAATATAAAAGTAAATCCAAACTTTTTGAAATTGCAAAAGATTTGTTTGAGCTTGATAATAAAACTCTTAGAAAATATGAGATATTTTACGAACTTGCAAAGTTTGATAATTCATTAGATACTATTTTGTCATTGGCTCAAAAGTATAAAGATTTTAAATCAATTTATTTTATATGGCAGATGGATTTTAGGGGAAGAGTTTATCCCGTCCAGACGCTTCTTCATCCTCAGGGGAGTGATTTTGTAAAAGCGCTTTTGGTTTTTGATGAAGAGAGAGAAGTTAAGAATATTAAGTGGTTTAAAATACACGGGGCAAATCTGTTTGGTAAAGATAAAGTCCCTTTTGAAGAGCGAATCAGATGGGTTGATGAAAATGAAGATAAGATTTTAAGTGTAAGTAGGGGGAGTGATTTTTGGATGGAGGCGGACGAGCCGTTTGAGTTTTATCAGTTTTGTTTAGAATATGCAAAATATAAAAAAGACTCTCAAAATTTCAAAACTTCAATTCCTGTTGCAGTAGATGGAAGTAATAACGGGCTTCAGCATATTTCCACAATGCTAAGAGATAAAAAAACCGCAAGAAGAGTAAACGTTTTACCGACAGATAGGGTAAATGATGTTTATATAGATGTGCTTAATGAATTTTTAAAACTTTTAAAAAATGATTCTTTACCTAAAAAAAGTTACGTTAAAAAAATAGGAGATTACGAACTTTATTTTAAAAAAGAGATAAAAGAGCATAAAATAAGAAAAGATTTAATAGATATTATCTCAAAAGAGTTATCTACCTATGAAGAAACTCTAATAAAACTTAAAAAATATGGACTTAATAAAAAAGAAAATGAATTAGCCTTAAGAATACTTGAAAAATGTAAAGTTTTTTTGCCGGATGATATTGAAATTGCTGTGGCTTATTTACAAAAAGAAGCTAAAAAACTAAAAGAATTAGGTTTTGTAATAATTGAAGAAGTAGAAAAATTTCTGCCTCAATCTTTAAACAGATATGTGAGTTTTAATAAATTTAACAGAAGCTTTATAAAAAAACCGGTTATGATAGATTCATACGGGGCTGGAAGAGAAGGAAAAGCAGAAAAAATTTTTGATGAAGTCGAGCATTGGTTTAATTTAGAAAAGAAATATAAAGAAGAATATGCTAAGTATTTAGCAAAGTTGGTTGATAAGGCAATTGACAAAATTACTGTTAGTGCAAGTCTGTATGATACATATATGAAAAAAGCGGTAAAAATAATTTTAGATAAAAATCCTGATAAATTAATAAGATGGAAAACCCCTTTAGGGCTGGATGTGGTGCAGATAGAATATAAAAAAAACAAAGGCAAACCTATAAAATTTAAAAATGCAAAAATTACTTATGTAATTGAAAGCGATAAAGTCGATAAAAAAGAACAGCAAAAAGGTATTTCTCCAAACTTTATACACTCTCTTGATGCTACTCATCTGTATATGACTTTGCTTGAACTTAAAAAAAGAGGGATTAAACATATGCGTCCTATTCACGACTCATATGCGGTGTATGCTGATGATATGGATGAATTGCAGAAAATTTTGAAAGAAAAATTTATAGAGATTTACTCAAAAGATATTCTAAAAGAGTTTATCAATTTTGTAAGGGAAAATTACGAGTTTGATATTAAAAGGTTTAAGAAAGAAATTGAAAAGATTGCCGATGAAAAGGCAATAGTTAAGGATGTAAGTGTTGTAGTTGATGAGGATTTTGATGTAGAAGAGATAAAAAATTCAAAATATATGTTTTCGTAAAGGAAAGAGATGTATAGTTATCATCAGTTTTTGTTTCCGTTTAGGTTTGATTATTTAAACAAAGAAGTAAAAGACAGACACGAGTTTTATAAAGAGGTTCAGTTTGATAGCAGAGTAAAAGAGAAGCTTGAAGATTTGTTTAGAGGGCTTGAAAAAAACGGATGGGAGTATCATCCTTTTAAGATAAAAGATGATACTTTTTATAACGAATTTGTCTATTTTCACGATTTTGTAAAAGATACGCTTTTTAATTTGGAAAGTTACGCGAAAAAAAATGCTACTTCCTGGTTTTTTGAGAAAAAATTAGAAAATAATAGCGTTAAAATAAAAGTTGTTAAGTTTAATGGAGAAAAAACTTTTAATTTAAAACTATCTTCAATAAGTCTTAGAGTATTTGAAACGGGTATAGGAATTCTCTCTTTTGAGATGGAAAACGATAAATATAATGATTTTCAAGATATTTTGGATATAAATGAATATTTTAGAAGAGTATATCCGCCTTTTGTGGGAGATGGGTTTTCGCTTGATGAGGTAATGAAAAAATATATGGCAAAAGAGATAGTGCTTAACGGGATTAAATATGACATAAAAGAGTTTGAAAATCTAAAAAACATATCCCACCCTCCTATCTCTTCTTTAATAATAAAGGTTTTAGGAGATATTTTTACTCAGGAAATTGGAGCGAAGGATAAATTTTTAATTCAGTCGGTAATTGATGAGAGAATGTTTGTTGTATGTTGGTATGGAAATAACGGATTAGCTGAGAGTTTGAAAAATGATTTTTTAAGTTTTGAAAATGGAAACTTAAAGCCAATTAACGATAAATGGTATAAGTTTTTATTTATTGATAGCTCAGATAAAACTGTTCAAGATGAAAATATGCAAAAAGAGCTATTACAAAAACATACTTATACTAGATGGAGAAATTACGGAACGTTTTATGGGGTTAGCAGATACTCTTTTGTAGTTTTAACTTCTGATTTACAGACCCTTAAAAAAAATTATGCCGATTTTATTGTAACACATATAAAAAGTGTCTATTATCAAATGATTATTTTAGCACTTGCGATTAGAGCTTCTATTTTGAGATTTTCCGATGAAGTAACGGCAATTAGTGATTTAGATAGTGAAAACGAATTGTTTAATAGGGTTTCAAATCTTTACAAAAACTATCTTAAATTTAGAAACAAACTCTATTTTAAAGAGATAACCTCTCAAGAGCAGGGAATTGAGCTGTATGATAAAATAAGAGAGGTTATGAATATAGATAGAGACGTTCAGGATTTAAGTTCTGAATTGATACAACTTGATACTTTTTCTCAAATGAAACTCGAACATAAAGAAAATACCGAGATTGGCAAACTTACTAAAGTTGCAACTTATATGATGCCTCCTACTTTAATTGCCGGTATTTTTGGAATGAATATTTTTAATGAAAGTTTCGCTAATCCGCAATGGGCTATTTTAGTGATTGTTTTGGTTTTTGGAAGTTTTTTAGGAGCAAAAAAAATTATTGAAATAATAGATTATTTTGATAAACGGGGGAGAAAATGAAAAGCGTAACTCTTTTACAATACAGCGATATGATTCATTTTGAATTTAAAATTGAAAAAGAGAAAAAAATAATAAATAGTAAAAAAAAGACTATTACTAAATCACCTGAAAAAGAGTTTGGACTTATTAGAATTTCGGAATTAAAGCCAAGGCTTACAAAATTTATAAAAAACGAGCTAAAAAAAGCGGATGTAAATGTTTATGAAGAGTTTAAAGATTTAATAGAAAATAAAAAAATTTTTCCAGATGATAAAGGGTCTTCATATTTTAAAATTACAACAGAACCTAAAAAAGTGGAAAAATATATTTATAAGACTTTTGGAAAAGAAGAGATTGGCTCATATTTTGGGGAGTATTGCGGTGTGTGGTTTGATGAAGTAGAAGTTAAAATCTTTTCAAGAATTAAGAGACTTGAAGAGTTAATAGAAAGAGCACTAAAAAGCTTTTTAATTATTAATAATTTAGGTCAAAGGCAAAGCAAAGGATTTGGAAGTTTTGTGGTTAAAGAGACTACAAAAGAAGAGTTTGAGAAGATTTTAAAAATTTATTACAAAAGCGTCTTTAAAAAAGAACTTTACGAAGATGATTTACCTCTTGAAATTATTCATAAAGAATATCAACTTATAAAAAGCGGTATTAATGAGTCTTATTTTAGACAAGGAAGATATCATCAAGGAAGATATGAAAAATCAAAGTTGTTTGAATATTTTTGTGATAAAAACATTAGATGGGAAAAAAGAAAAATAAAGCAGGAATTAAAGCGCATAGGATTAATGGATAGGTTAGAACATTATCATGAACCAATTGATTGTAATACAGATGATAATTTTGAACATAGATATATAAGAGCACTTTTAGGAGTTGCTCCATTGATAAGTTTTAAACAGAAAAATTCATCAAAACCTTTTAACGTTACTATAAGCGGTAGTGTAGATAGATATCCTTCTCCTATAACTTTTAAAATTTTTGATGATATTTATGCAGTGGCAAATAATATAGACAAAGAAATATTAGATAAAAAATTTTTCTTTAAAGTAGGGTCAAGAAAAGTAAGAATTGATACTCCAAGTGAGTTTAATTTACCTGTTTTTATGAATTATGCATTTAGTGAGCTTAACTGGCAAAGGATTAAATGATGAAATACGCTGGAATTACGATTGGACCTATTTACAAGACTCTGTTTAAAGCAAGAAAAACAAAAGAACTTTGGGCGGCAAGTTATATTTTTAGTTTCACTATGCGTGAGATTGCAAAAAAATTTAAAAATAAAAAATTTATAATGCCCTATGTAGCCGATGAAATGTTTGAGGTTAAAAACGTAGGGCTTTTTAACGACAGGATGATTTTTGAAGCTGATGGAGTAGAGGAAAAAGATATAGAAAAAGCAATTGATGAAGCAATAAAAGAGCTTTCAGACAAAACGGGAATTGATATAAATTATTTAAAAGAGTATATTCAAGTTGAGTATGTTATTAAAGATGTAAAGAGTGGTAATATTGTAGATGAGATTTATAAATATCTTGACACAAAGGAGCTTTTTTTTCAAACTCCAACAGAGGATAAATTTAAGAATTTTTTTCAAAATGTTAATAATACCGAGCTTGCAAAATTTGCATTTGGCAAAGACCACAAAAGTTTTGACTCACTGCTTGAGATTGCACTTGCTGATATTATTGATGACGATTTAAGAGAAATAATAAGAGAGTATGAAGAAAAAGATATCAATATTTTTGAAGATGAAGAGTTAAACAAAAAGTATAATTTTCAAGATTATCACAAATATGTCGCTATAGTGCAGGTAGATGGCGATAACATGAGTAAAGTTAATAAACTTTTAGATAATGCAAGTATAGAGGATTATGAAGAGTTATCAAAAGATTTGTTTAAGTTTGTAAAAGAGGCTGTAGATGAAATTAAAAGATTTGGAGGTTTTGTTGTATATGCGGGAGGAGATGATTTACTTTTTTTTGCTCCCGTAAAAAATGAAAATAAAAATATTTTGGATTTAGCGTTTAAACTTGATGAGCTTTATCAGGATAAAATGAAAAAATGGAATGAGAAGTTGAAAAATACAAAAACTACGTTGAGTTTTGGGGTAAACGTTAGTTATTATAAATTTCCGATGTATGAAGCTTTAAGAAATGCTCAAAGTCTTTTATTTGATAAAGCTAAAAGTGTAAAAAACACAATAGCAATAGATGTTATAAAACACTCGGGGCAGGTGTTTAATGCTGTTATTAAAAAAGAAAAAGTTGAAGAGATAAAAGCTCTTTTAAATAATAATTTTAAATTTGACACTTCAATTATTTATAAAATTGATACTTTTAAAAACGTTTTAAAACTTTTAAACGAAGGAGATAGATTTAAGGCGTTTTTTAAAAACTACTTTAACGAAAACTATTCAAAAAACAGAGATTTTTACAATCTTTTAGCAGAGATTATGTATAAATTAAAAATCTCAAACTATCCTGAATATTTAAAAGTGATTTATTTTATATTGAGATTTAACAAATTCATAAGGACAAAAGATGATAAAGCTGATAACTCTTAAGCCTTTAAAACCATACTTTTTTGGAGGGGAGATAACGTTTAGTGATGATAGTTATATTGCGTATTCTAGAAAATTACCACAACAGACCACGCTTTTAGGGATGTTAAGAAAAACTTTGCTTTTGCAAAACGGATTGCTTACAAGAAAAAGAAGAGGTTATTGGGTAGATAAAGAAAATAATAATTTAGCAAAAAAGTTAGTCGGGGATACTTCATTTGATATTACAAAAAGTTTTAGTTTAGGTGTAATTAAAAGAATTTCTCCTCTTTTTTTAGTTAAAAACAACAAAAAATATTTTAAAAAATTAAATTTAGATGATTTTGAGTATAAAGATGAAATTTTGTGGAATGTAAAAAAGAATAGAGCGTATAATTCTAAAGATGATTATTTGGAGTTATGGGAATATTTTTTTAGTAAAGATGAAAGAGTTAAAGAGAGTAAAATTTTTGAAGAGGTAGAGCAGATTGGTATTCAAAAAGAATCTAATAAAGACGGATATTATAAAAAAATCTCTTATAAATTAAAAGATTTTGAATTTGGATTTTTAGTGGAGTTTGATGAAGAGAAATTAAAAGAGTTTAAGGATTTTACTTTTAAAGATGATATTGTAGAACTTGGCGGTGAGAGAAGTGCGTTTAAAATGAAAATAGTTGATGAAAAAGAGTGGCTTGATTATTCTAACTTTAAAAAACACTCTTTTATCAGCGATGTATATTGCAAAATGCCTTTAAAAGATTTTGCAGATTTTGCTATTACAAGGGATATTCCTTTTGGATATCTGTATACAAAAAGAGAAAAAAACAAATTAGTATTTAAAAAGAACGAAACGATTTATATTTACGAAAAAGGGAGTATTTTATTTAACCCAAGTGATAATCTGTTAAATCACATAAATTCTTTTAAAAATTTACAAAAAATCGGAATGAATATTATAAAGGAGTAAAAAATGGTAATAAATATGTATAAACTACAAAATATTACAAATATGCATGTTGGAAGCGGAGGGGTAAATTACGATATTATTGATAATCAGGTTCAAAAAGATGAAATTACAAATCTTCCAATAATTCACGCAAGTTCCCTAAAAGGAGCTTTAAGAGAGCATTTTAAAAAAAGAGGGAATAATTTTATCGAGTTTATTTTTGGAAGTTCTCCGAGTGATGAAAAAAATGAGGAAAAAGAAAATGAAAGTAAGAAAGAAAAAAAAGATGAAAAAAAGCAAACAATTCCCGGAGCATTAGTCTTTTTTGAGGCGTTTATGCTAACAAGACCTGTTAGAAGCAACGTAAAGCCTTATTTTAATGTAACTTCACCTTTTATCATTAAAAAACTAATTAATTATTTAGAAGAGTTTAGTATTTTAGAAGATTTAAAAAAAGAGCTTAAGAGTTTTTATGAAGAGATAAAAGATGTAAAAGCGGTAATTTTTGAAAATATAGATGATGTTTATTTAGAAGATTACAGAGCCGAATATAAGCAAATATCAAAAATACCTTCAATTTTCCCTGAAAATCTGGCAGTTTTAAATAATAAAGCTTTTCAGGAGTTATCACTTCCGGTTGTTGCAAGAAACAGACTTGAAAATGGGGAGAGCAAAAACCTCTGGTATGAAGAGATTGTGCCAAAATACTCTAATTTTATCTTTTTTATAGGACGAGATAATGATGAATATATTAGTAAAGAAGATAAAGATAAAATAGATAAGTTTTTTAGAAGTTTTGAAAATGAAAAACTTTATCAAATAGGGGCAAATAAAACTATCGGATTTGGAATTTGCAAAATTGAAAAGGTTGAGAGATGAAAAAAAGAATTGAATCATACATTGAAAAAGCAATTAAATTAATTGAAGAGGATTTAAAAAACAAAAAAATCGAATCTTTACCATCTGCATTTAACGGATATATCTCTTCTTTTGGTGCGGCTTTAATACAGAGTGATTTGAAAATAGCAATTGCTTTGTTTGAGAACAAAAAATCTTCAAAAAAAGCCGATTCGACGTATTTGATGAGCTTAATTTTAAGATTAATCGATGAGAGTGCGAGAGAAGATATGCTTTTGAAGTATGTTATCAATTCAAACGAAAACGAAAATATATTAAAAGAAAAAATAAAAGATGCCGCAATTGCCGTAAAACTTGCAATCAGGACGTTTGATTTGAAGGATGAGTGATGAATCTTGGGTATTTTTATTATAAGGGTATGTATAAAAGTTTAAGTGATGAAGAACTTTCTGATTTAATAAGCGGGAATGATGAATTAATTAAAAAAGTTAATGAAAAAAAAGAAAAAGTTTTTAAAAGCCATATTAAAACATTAAATCAAGAAACAGAAACTTTTACAGATGACTTACAATTAAGCGGGTATAAGTTAATTGAATTTGTATTATCTACAAAAGAGCCGGGATTTTTAATTGGCACTGGTTATCATCACGAAATTCCAAAACTAAAAGAACAGTTTATTAACGGATTTGAATTTGATTATACCACCGGACTTCCTAAAATTCCGGGAAGCAGTATTAAAGGCGCAATAAGGGATATGTTTCCTTTAAGTGATGAAGAGATAGATAATAAATTAAAAAAACTAAATGAAGATGAAAAATTTGTAGTAAAAGAACTTAATGAAGGAAGAAAAGAAGAAATAGTGACTTTACTTAAAAATTTATTTAATAAAGAGTATAGCTTAGATGATGTTTTGAACTTAAGAGATAAAATTTTTAACAATTCGGATATATTTCTTGATGCTGAAATTATGGACAGTAAAGATATTTTTAAAGAAGAGTTTTTTACCCCTCACAAATCAAAATTTGAAAATCCTGTACCTTTAAAGTTTTTGACAATTAGAGGTGGTGTTAAATTTAGATTTAGGTTTTTATTGTTAGAAGATTTAGATGTTTTTTTATCTACAAACGAAAGAGCGCAGCTTTATAAACAGGCAATTCTCTTAAACGGGCTTGGGGCAAAAACAAATCTAAATTTTGGAAGGTTTGATGAAGTTAAAATTAAAGGAAGTAATAACTAAAGAGTTTATAAAATCTATCTATCCTTTGGAATACGAAGAGTTGTATGAAGATATAATAAAGGGTTATACTCCTTCTTTTGTCAAAACATTCGATATCAAAACGGATACGAAAACAAGAAGCGTATCCGTTGAAAATGAAAAAGATAAAAAAATAGAAAAAATCCTTTATACCGCACTAAAGCCTTTTTCTTCCTGTGTTAGCGATAATAATTACGCATTTATCGAAAACAGAAGCATATTTGACGCAATTTATAAGACATCTTTACTTACAAAAAAGTATAATGTTTATTTGAAAACTGACATTAAAAATTTTTTCAATTCAATTGACCATAGAATTTTGACAAAAATGCTTTTAAAGTATTTAGATGAAGATTTTGTAAAGGTTTTAATGCTCTTTTTTAAAAATAGATTCATTAAAAACAACGAATATAATTTTCACGATACGGGTATCCATCAAGGGAGTGTAATTTCTCCTTTCCTTTCTAATTTTTATATAACTCCGTTTGATAGGTTTTTGGAAAAAAGGTGCGAATATGTAAGATTTGCGGATGATATTATAATTTTTACCCAAAATCCTGATAAATTGTTAAAAGATATTAAAAGATTTTTGAATGTTTTAAAACTTGAACTAAACAGTGAAAAAACATATATTACTTCTAAAAGTTTCGTGTTTTTAAACATACGTTTTAAAAAAGATTCTTTTTCCCTTGAAAATGAAAAATTTAATTTTTTGTTATCAAAAGTAGCACATATTAAAAAGAATGACGTAGAAAATGTATTAAATTCTATAAAAGCTTATTATTTAAAAGTTTTAAACAAAAAACAATTAAATATTTTAAAAGAGTCTTTGATTAAGAGCTTTGCAAAAAACGATATGGTTATGGAAATTGATTTTTTAAATATTTCTAAAAAAGATATCTTAAAACAAAAGGAGATTATTAAGCTTCAAAAACTTGAAAAAGAAGTTGATAAAATCTTAAATAAGCAATTAAATATTTTTTCAAAAGAGGAGTTAAATTCAGTTATTTTTATCCATTCAAGCGGGATAAGGCTTGGAATAAGCAAAAACAGCGTAACTTTGAAGAAAAAAGGAAAACTAATCAAAAAATTTCCTCTAAATTCCGTTAAAAAAATCATAATAGCCGCAAAAGGCATATCAATCAGTTCAAATCTCATTTATCATGCTACAAATCGTGGTATATCAATTGATTTTATATTTAATAACACTCCTTACGCTGAGATTGTCACGTTAAATCCAAAAACACATCATATGTTAATTAAACAAATATCCATATTAAACACTTCAAAACATTTACAGTTAGCAAAGGCATTTGTTAGCGGAAAAGTAAAAAATCAAATAAATTATTTAAAATATCTCTCAAAGTATCATAAATTTTTAAAAGAAGATATAAAAAAATTTAGTAAGAATATAAAAAATGTAAAAAGTATTGAAGAATTAAGAGGGTATGAAGGAGAGGTCGCAAATATTTATTGGAGTGCAATCGCAAAAGTTTTAGATTTTGAAATTCCGGGTAGGGTTACCAAAGGCGCTACGGATGTATTTAATTCCACTTTAAATTATGCTTATGCGATTTTATATTCAAGAGTTCAAAACGCCTTAATTAAAGCCGGATTGAATATTTATGTATCGTATTTGCATTCTTTTCAGGATAATAAGCCCACGCTTGTATATGACCTGATAGAAGAATTTAGGGCTTTTGCGGTAGATAGGGTAGTAGTGTCAATGTTTAACAGAAACGAAAAAATAGAAGTAATTGCAGGAGAGCTTACTAAAAGCAGTAAAAAATTGGTTTTAGACAATATTATCGAAAAACTTGCCTCATTTACAACTTATAAAAAAGAGAAAGTAAAAATAGAAAACATAATTTTAAAACAGGCTTATTTATTAAGAAAAGCGATAGAAGAAAATGTCAAATATAAGCCTTTTATAGGAAGATACTGATGTATTTTGTGGTTAGTTACGATATAGTGGATGATAAAAGACGGGAAAAAATTTCAAATCTATTGAATTTATACGGAGTTAGGGTTAATTATTCGGTATATGAAATAAAACTACAAAAAAAAGATTTGAGAAAACTGATTTTTGAAATATTAAAAATAGTAGATAAAAAAGAAGATAGTGTCAGATTTTATAACCTTTCAAAAAACGATATTCTAAAATCTTTTGAAATTTGTAATTATTTAGATATTTTTGATTTTTAGGTTTGCCAACTTTTTTGGATGGTTTTGTGAACATATGTAAAATTTAGAGTTTAAAAAGTTGGCAAATGTGCTAAAATTAACATATTCAAATTTAGGTTTGCGAACTTTTGAAAATTTGTTGT
>JAMOTU010000041.1 GCA_027062165.1 Candidatus Altimarinota bacterium | reverse complement strand
ATCAAAAAAACCTTGTTTTTCTTTACTTTTTTGGATATCCTTTTTAAATTTTACATATCAACCTTTAGGTATTATATTAGTATAATTAGTATCTACAACTTTATTTTTAATTTTATCCAACATGATAATAGTTTATTATCTAATTTTAAAAATATTTCTCATAAAAACTAACCAATAAATATTAGTTTTCAACAGATTTTAAAATAAGTTTCTTCAAAAGTTTTAAATTTATAGCTGTTCCTGTTCTTAAACACCTAGACAAAAGTTTAATGTTAGTAGTTTTACAATAACTATTCGCCAACAAATAATCTCTATTTAAAACAATATAGTCATTTACTATTTTATTTATAAACTTAACTCTATCCTTATCATTTACAAAATTAATCTTTCCTAATATTTCATATTTCTTCAAAAGTTTATTTATCCGATTCCACAAATACATACCTTCTTGAATATATCAAAAATCAGCTGAATTTAAATTAATATCTTCATCTCTCGTCTTCAAATTTAGATTTTCCTTCTCAGATTTTAAAAGAATATAAGGAGTATTAACATTAATTGCTAATTTAACTCAAGAAAAATACGTTTTTGTCCTTGTAGCAGCATTTTTATTAACAACTTTATTACTAGCTAAAATATTTGCTTTTAAATCTAACGATGATACTATCAATCCACTTATTAGAAATATTAAAATAACTCATCATATTCATCGTGACAACTTAAAATCTCTAATAAAATTAACTTCGTTAACATTAAATTGAAAATTTATTTTATCTATAAAATCTAATATATTTTTATAAAAAACTACCAAAAATCACAGGAATATTCCCCAAATATTGAACAATATTCACAATAAAGATATCACAAGTATTTTCATATATAATATAAAACTATCTCCCTTTTTCCACATATCTAAAATCCATTTAAATTTTTTAGGATCTCTAGAATATCGCCATAAAGATAAAAACTTAAATCTCAACAAAGCTATGTCTCATAATTTGTATCCCTTAAAATAAGATACTAGACTAGATTTTACAGCAATCATATAAAAAATATTTACAAAACTTGGCAAATGCAATCATTGAGAGATTATATAATCAAATTTCTCAAATACTTTTTTAAATTCATCTTTCAAAATTTTATTTTCTATATTTACAGATACTTTTTTTTCTTGCATCAAATCTTTAAACAATTCTATATAATAAAATTCTTTAAAAACTTGATATTTTAAAGCCAAATTAATAAACTTTCTTTCTTCCTTTTCTTTCAAACTATTTCTATATTTAAATAATCTAATTAAATCAAACTTAGATAATGATTTTTTATCAACAAAAACTTTTAAAAATTTATCATTTAACATAAGTTTTTTATATTTCTTTTCATATTCAAACAAATTAAAAAAGTATATTAACTCTCTTACATTATATTTAGTAAACTTAAAACTATCTAACTTAAAAATTTGAGTAAATTTATTATCTTTACCTGTCACCAAACAATAATACCAAAGCCAAGCTATAAAATTTCCTAAAATGTAATAATTTACCTTATTAAATTGTAATACTCTTTCCCAATATTTAATTTTCTGTGATATATCCAATTTTAATTCTTTATCGGTAAAAATAAATTTTTTAAAGTTATCTATCAACAATTTTTCTTCTTGAGACAAATCAGAAATAGTATTTTCAAAGAAATATTCTATATACTTTACTACCTTCACTCAAAACCTATTATTCACCTTCAAATAATAAACAAAAAAATTCTGGGGATCTATTAAAAATTTGTTATTCTCCAAATAACTATTCAATTTTTCAATATTTTGTTGTAAAAATTTTTCATAAAAATCTAAAAATAACTTGTTATTTCTTTTAAAAAATTTCATTTTATAAAGTATTTCCAAATATTTACGTATATACTCTTCCAATTTAAATATTAAGAATAACAACAACTCTTTAAAATCTTTAGGAATATTTTTATTTTTGTTTTCTAACATTGTTAACCTATTAAAAATAACTAAATCTAACTCCAATATTATTAGCTATTTCCTATCTGACTTATCAAATCAGCCATAGGTAAGAACACAGAAGCAGCAATAAATCATATTAATAATGCTACAAATGCCATCAAAAATGGTTCTATTAGTTTCATCAATCCTTCCAATTTACTATTAAATTCATCTCTATAAAACTCTGACATTTTTTGCAAAACCTGTCAAATATTTCAAGTCTTTTCTCAAATTCCTATAACTTGAACTAAAATTGGATCAAAAAGCCAACTTCATTCAATTGACTCTAAAAAAGAAAGTCATACTTCTATATCTTTTTTTATATTTTTGATTTTATCTTTGTACCATACATTTCATAAAACATCAGAAATTTGTCATAAAGCTTCTGGTAAAGACACTCCTGCTTCATAAAAATCTCACAAAAGTTTAGAAAATCTATA
>JAMOTU010000040.1 GCA_027062165.1 Candidatus Altimarinota bacterium | reverse complement strand
ACAGGAATATCTTCTACTATCATCTTTAATTGTTCAACAAATCTTTCTATATGTTCCCTAACATCCTCGTCATTTGGAACTCATACTATTATCTTGCCAATATTGTATCTAGCAATTATGTCCCCTAATTCAAAAAAAGCACTTGGCCCATTAATAACATATCCTATAGGCATTATCATATCATTAGCTCCCCTGTTTATATATGCTAATCATATATATTTCTTTCACCAATCTATTCCCAAAACATTCTTTTTTGTAGCCATTAGTCTCAATTTATAAAATATCTAAAATCTTTTCAGCGTCTTGTTTTTCTTTTTCCTCATCTTTTGATAAATTCTTCAACTTAGTCTTTATTTTTTCCATTTTTTCAATTTCTCTTTCTATATCTTCAACTTGCAAAGAATACATAGCCTTAACCATAGATTCATAAATCAAATTTACAATCTCTTCATTTATATCAGGATCAATTTCTAAAAGTTGATATAAATCATCAAATATATTACCATCTTCTCTAACTACTTCAAGCATAGCTTTTAACCTCTTTATTTTTTCTTGTTTAGATAAATTATGAAATTCGTTTATCGATTTTTTCAAATTTATCATAATCCTATGTTTTTACAAAATAAAACAATACAAATTTTAAACAATTCTAAAAATTTGTCAAATTTATATAATATCAATTATTTTAGCTTTTATTATTTTACCATTAAAAACAAGTATATTTATAATATCTCCTTCTTTTAAATTTTTAATATACGTCTTAGATAAAACCTTTCTATTTTCATCAACTAAAATAGCGAATCACTTATTCAACAATTTCTTCAAATCAAAACTATTAATAAATTCATACAAATTATCTAATTTATTAGCGTAATAATCTATTTTATAACTTACTAAATCCTCTATTTTAACTTTCAACAAATCAAGATGCTTATCATATTCTTTTAATCTAAATTTAATCTCATCGTTAATATATTCAACAAAATCATCTAATTGCTTTTCAAAATTTCTAACCAAATCTATTAAAAAGTAAGCAGCTTCAGAAGGAGTTTTTGCCGAAATTTTAGCCACTTCATCTAAAACAAATCTATCAGAAGTGTGACCTATAGCTACTATAACCGGGGATGGCATATAACAAATTGCCTTAGCTATTTGATAATCATTTTGCCATAAAATTCAATGAGATCATCCACCTCATCTCAAAATTACTATAAAATCTATCTTTCTTCATTTTAAAATATCTTTATAAACATTCCTTAAACTTTGTAAAACCTCCTCCTTAGCCTTATTTCAATGAATAGCGCTTTCATAAAAATAGAATTCAAACAAATAACCGCTATTGTTTAGAATAGTTAAAAAATCTTTAAGCCCTTCAGAAGTAGAAGAAGAAATAATCGCTATTTTGAAAGGAGGATATGGCATAGGTAATATTTTATTTTTCTCTAACAATCCTTCTTTTTTTAATTTTTCTAAAATCAAATCTATATCCTCCGTTATTTTATAATCAAAATCTTCAATAATAATAGTAAATCCATATTCAGAATGGAAAGAAATTCTTCCACGAAAAATAAAATAATATTTTTTTAAAGTTTTAAAATCTCATCATTTAACAGTAGCCTTAAATTTTTCAATAATATTTTGGTCAAAAATAATTCACTTTGCTTTAGCTAAAAGTTTACCATCCTCGTCAAATTGAACTAACTCTAAATGTAAATATTTTTTACTATACTTTATCCTAGAAAGATTAGCTTCTACTTCAAAAACAAAACCCGAAAAATTCTCATCAAAAACTTTAGATACCACATCTAAAAGACCCTTTAAACTAAATCTTAAAATTTTCATGATAGTTTAAGATTGAAAAATAAGAAAGTTTAATTAAAAAATTTAAAGAATGATTTAGCTTTTTCAACAAAAAATAAATGATTTTTTTATTTACCTGAGAAAATAAATATTGAATAATAAAAACTATAGAAAAACGAAAAAAAGCTTTTGAAAAAAAATATTCAAAAGAAAATATTCATATTTTCAAACCTGAAAATTTAAAATCTGAAGAAATAATTAATTCTATATTTAGCTGAGGTCTTTTTTCTTCAAAAAAATTTGTAGTTATACGATGATATCCCAAAGATACAGACAAAACCAATAAAATACCTGAAAATCAAACTAAAAAGTTGGATGATTTTTTTGCTAACAACTTAGATAAAATACCTTCAGAAGATGTTATTGTCTTGGTAAGTTTTTCACCTGATAAAAGGACTAAAATATTCAAATTATTAAAAGAAAAAGCTGAAATAAAAGAATTTAAACAACCTTCTATCAAAGAAATAGAAAATTTTATAAAAACAAATATACCTAACATAAAACCAAAAACTATCTCTATATTATTAGAAAAAATATGAACTGACCTTTTTAAAATAGAATCTGAAATTAATAAATTAAAACTTATATGACTTCCTGATAAAGAAGAAGAACAAATTAAAATAATAAATTATTATATTTCTTCTCAAGAAAATATAGATCAATTTAAACTATTAGATCAACTAATTTTTCAGCCAGAAATTTGACTTAAAAATCTACAAAAAATAAAAAATAAATTGGAACCTCTAAGTTTTTTATGACTTTTATATTGGGGAATTAAAAATTCTTTACTAATAGCTACTCTTTCCAAAAGATGATTTAATAATCCAAAACAAATATGAGAAAAATTAAAACTTCATCCATTTGTTGTTAAACAAAGATTAAATAAATTGGATAAAATTTTACTTGAAGAAGATAAATTAAAAAATATATTTAAAAAATTAATCAATTTGGAACATAATATTAAGACAGGTAGACTTCCCATAGAAACTTTCTGGAATGAGATAATAAATATATTTATAAATTCTAATTAAAGTAAAATGCTTAAAAAGATAACTAATGTTTTGATTATATTAATTTTCATCCCTATCATTATAATAGCTCACCAACTAAGTTATAACAACCAGATAAACTTTTTAAACTTTCATCTAACTTGAAATTATAAAAACTATTACAAAAAATTCTTCTATTTAAAAGACGAAAATCCTATCTTAGTTTGGAGAAATGAAACAATAAAAAAATATATTAAAAAATGTCACCAAAACAAAAAAAATTGTCTGATAATACCTAATCAACAATTCTATGCAGATCTTATTTGGATATCAAGTATTCAATATGTTTGAAGTATTATGAGATCTACTGATATGCCATATCTTTATGGTATGTTAGATAATCTCACTAATCTTTCTCCTTATTGGTCATATCCATACTTTTTCTGAGAATTGATAATCCCTATTTCAAAAGTAATGTATCAAGATTTTCCTTTAGAAAAGAAGAAACAAAGTCGAATAAATGCAGTAAAATTAGGAGAAAAGTGAATTTTTTTTACATGTGACAAATACAAAGTAGAAAAAATTATAAATTTACCTTTAGAGGAATTTTATAAAGCTGTTTTCACACATACTTGAAAGCTTTGGAATGATTTAATTAAACCTTGTATAGACTACCAAGTACCATCTCAATGAGCTTTTGATCGGTGGTTCTTTTTACAAGACAGCGAAAAAGCTGCTCAATGGTATAAAATAGCTTCTTTTGATCCAGAAGTTCCAAAAGCAACTCCTACTTTGGTAGCAATAGTATTATGAAGGACTTGAAAACACGAAAAAAGTATGTTAGTATGGTTTAATCAATATCTAACAGTTTTAAACTCAATAAAAAACAAAAATCTCAATGAAAAAACTATAAAATTTTATCAACAAAAATTAGAAGAGTTTTTTCAAAAAGCATTACTGGAATACCAATTTTATATACTCCAGCAAGCAGACAATATAGCAAAAGAAAAAAATGAATTACAATGCTTTCACAACTATGAATGCTTAGTTAACAAATGACTAGTAAAAGAAGCTATATTTAGAGAAATAGAAAATTGTAAAAAAATATCAAAAAATAAAATAGATCTAACAGACATTAAAAATCCCAAAAACCTAAAAAAAGATATAACAAAAAATATAAATCTTTTAAAATGCAGCTTATTATACTATTGACTTCAATCTGGTTTAATAAATCCTAATAACAATAAAACTCCTCTAATTCCAGCTACAAACAACGAATTTCAATTTTGGTATGACTATGATTTAAATGATTGGTGGTTAAAGTAATTTTTATCTCATAGTTAATCTAACTGTATCTTCCCCAACTGATATTTTTCTATTTCAAGGATGAAAGAAAAGATCTACTACAAAATCTTTAAAAACTTCCATATTTACACTTCCTGTTTTTGAAATAAAAAATTTTTTTCAAGTTAAATATATTTTTCATTCAGAAACTTCTATTCTAACTGCAACTAAATCTGCTCATTTAGGTAATCTTATTTTATATTCTTTATCTCAAATTATCAACAAATCTTTATCAATATTTACTTTTCAAATAATATCACCTATTTGAAACTCTATTTCTCCTTTTGTAATTTTTTTTCAGCTTTCAACATTAAAATTTATATTATGTAATTGTTTATAAAGCACTGCATCTGGATTTTCTTGATCCTTTACTTGTTTTTCCCTTTGTTGTATTTTGCTAACAATGGACTTAATATCTTTAGTAGAAGTTTTAGGTAAATTTTTAGTTTCAAACAATTTATTATCAGAAGCTTCAGGACTAATTTTCATCACTTCAGACATCTGTTGTATCATTTAACATTTTAAATAAATCATTATAATAAATTTCTCACATTACTTCTTCAAGTAAATCTGTCAAATCTACTTGTTCTCCATCAGATATAATAATTTCTCTTTTTGAATTTTGATTTTTATCTTCAATCTTATAAAAAAGATGATCTCTAAAAAATCTAACTTCAGAAACATTTTCATCTATTTTTATCTCGTTTATAAATTTTTGATCTTTCAAACCAACTAGAAATTCTCCATCCTTTGTTAAAATAAATTTAATTTGTTTTCACTCTAACTCAACTTCTATTTCTCATCCCTTCTCAAGTTTAGTCCCATCTAAAAATTTCCCTAACTTTAACCATTCTGGTTGTTTAGGCATATGTTCTTTTTTTTCACCAGTATTAGATTTCTTTCAAGATTCAAAACTTTTATCTAAGTGTAAAACTGTTTCTACTCACATTTTCCGAAAGTATCTTTAATAATTTAAAACAATAAAATTGTATTCAATTTTTAGAATTTGTCAAATTTATCTAAATTTTAATAGGACTCTTCATTTTCCATTAAACTGTCTTCCTTATCTTTCCTTTTTAACTTTTTCTCTCATTTTTCTTATAAGTTTGTTATAAAAAGTATCAATCAATTCATCCACATCATTAACCTCATTTTTAAAAACTTTTATAAATTTTAAACATTTTCTTACGGCTTCTTTATCTTTGTTCCATGAAGGATCATTATCAAAACAATAAATTTTTTCTTTTATTACATTAGATTTTACATTTTGCAATATCACACATTTTAACTCAGAATAATAATCTCCTGACAATCCAAATTTACAAACATTCAAATCTTTATACTCCCATCAATTCTTATTTAAAATTTCTTTTTGCTTTATAAGCAATCAATTAGTATCTTCAAATTTCTTAGAATTTTTTTTATGATATTGAGCAGAATATAAATAAATTTTTCAATTATCACAAACTAATTTGTTAATTCTTCTATTAAAAAATTCTTCATCCAGATTAATATAATAAATCGGTTCACTAATATAATTTCTTTTCTTATCTTCTATATAAGATAAAATATTTCAAGTTAATATTTTATTATCAGAATCCAAAGACTTTATAGCATAATTTAGTTTATAAATTGTATACTCACCACAATCTTGTTTTGTTATAAAAAACAAAGGTACATATGCATCATAAAAATTTTTCCATTTTATTTTTTCAGACATAACATCCTTATAAAATTGATTTAAAAATTTAATAACTTTCAAAGGAAAACCACTATTATAAGTTAAAGATCACTTTGTTATTACTCAATTATCATTAAATAAATAATAGTAATAAAAATCATTCATATAAGGATCAAATTTATTCATTAACTCAATTCAAGTGTAATACTCTTCTCAATTAATTAAGATTTTCTTATATATAAAACCTCCACTTTTATCAGATTCTCCTCAAAAATGATATAAAATTAATTTCTTATTTTTGCATAAATAACCAATATTATCTCATATTTGACCTAACAAAATTAATTTATCTATCATCTTTCATTTAGAATCAAACACTACATATCCGATATTCCAAGATTCTTCATGACCATAATCAAACCTTATCTTTTTTCCAAGAATAAATATAATATTATCTCCACATTTCTGTCAAGTAATATATCATACAGAACCACCTCAAGATAAAGATATATTATGTTTTCTAAGATACTCCTCTACTTTCTTCTTTAACAAATCCATACTAACTTGCTTTATTTTAGATTGATTTTTTGATTGATTTACACTTTCTAATTGTTTCTTCTGTTTTTCTTGACTATCTTGTCCCTTTTGCTCTTTTTGATTACTTTGTCCTTTATATTCTTTTTGAATTACTTGTTTTTCCTGTTTTGTTTGTTTTTCTTGTAATTCTCAAATTTGACAACCTCATAAAACCACAACAAATAAAAATCAAATTAATCAAACTCTTATTCTTTTCATCAGTATCAATTTTATAATATAAAACATAGCTAAGAATATAAATAATACTTTTTTTTTTCAACACTTTTATTCAACAAAAATCTTTTAATTAAAAATTTAATCTTTTTCAATTTATACTCGAATAATATAAAAAATTTTATACTTTTCTAATAAACTTGCTAAATTACACTCCAATAAAACAATTAAATTTTCTTTGCTTTTAAAAAAAATTTAATTATTTTTATTTTAAAACTTTAATTTCTTATTTTAAACCGATATGTCAAACATTTCTGAAAAATATCTACAAGAAATCAAAAAAGCCTTCGGAACTGAAGAAGAATTTCAAGCTTTCATTAATAGTTGTCAGTTGCCTCTAAAAAAATCTATAAAAATCAATTTACATAAAATTTCACCTGAAGAATTCACTCAAGAAACTCAACCAGATTGACGAAAACTAACAAATCCATGATTTATTAATGAAAAAGATAGCATTATACCTGTAGATGTTTTTTATGTTGACAGACAAGATACTCAGATACCTTTATGAAAAACCTTCCGGCATCAATCTTGATTTTTCTATATCCAAGAAGTAGCTGCTTGAATGCCAGCAAGATTTTTATTTAACTCAAAAAATCTGAAAAAAAAGTCTGAAAAAGGCTGAAAAAATATTTATCAGACTTTATTAGAAGATACTTTCTCAGATTTTCCGAGTGAACTAATACTAGATATATCTGCTGCTCCAGGTGGTAAATCTGTTCAGTTATGAGACTATTTACAATATCTATATTCTAAGTTTCTCCAAAACTCTTCAGATACTCTTCAGACCTCCAAGCTCTGATTCATAGTATCAAATGATGTCAACAAATCTAGAATATTAGCATTAGCGCACAATTTAAATAGAATGGGAATTTTCAATAGTTGAATAACTGCTTTTAATTGATTTGCTTTTTGAAAAAACTTGCCTGAAACTTTTGATAAAGTTTTAGTTGATGCACCTTGTTCGGGTGAAGGGACAGGATTTAAATCTGACTTTTCTTTAAAATTTTGGAAAAAAGAAGAAATAAACAAAATATCCTGAACTCAATTTCAACTTCTAGTTTCTGCACTAAAAACTGTTAAACCTTGATGAATTGTAGTATATTCAACCTGTACTATGAATCCTTACGAAAATGAATTTAATGTAAAAAAAATATTAGAATTTTTTAAAGGAGCAGTGATACTAGAAGATGTTAAAATAATTGACAAATCTCCTGGTATTGAAAGCTGGGACTGACAGCAAATTTTATCTCCTGAAAATGCAAAAAAACTCGCTAGATTCTGGCCTCATATACAAAAAACTTGATGATTTTTTATAGCTAAATTTAAAAAAAGAGAAACCTTAAATCTTAGGATGCCAGCTGAGAACAAACTTGCTCCTAAGTATAAAAATAAAATAAATTATGACAAATCTTTACAGAAAAAAATGTTTGAATTTGCAAAAGAAAACTGGGGAATTGAACTAGACCCTAATCAACATTTTTTTGTAGAAACATCATCCCAGATTTACTTGACTTCTCCTAAATGGCTTGAAGTTAAAAATTTATTTCATTTTGAAAGGATATGAACTCCTGTATTTAAAAAAGACAAAAGATGAAACATCCGGCCAAATCATCATTTTGGGTCAATACTGGGACATCTAGCAACAAAAAACTTCATTGAAATAGATAAAAACACTTCACAAAAATATGCTTTAGGTAATGATTTAGAAAAATCAGAAATTTTAAAAGAATATATTGATTGAAACCCTCCTATGTGATATGTTGTCATAAAATACAAAAAATGGTGACTGGGAGTTGGGAAATTAACTAAAGAGGGAATTAAGAATAAATATATTAAAAATTAAAAAAGAAACTCGCCGGGAAATACACGCAGGGATTTTATCCCTGCAGGGGACATAGTCCCCTCCGGCGAGGTTGGTTAAATCTAAATTTACAATGAACTGGGTACAAATGGATTCGCCAAAACTTTTCGATAAACTTCAACAACAATAAAAGGATTTTTCCTTCCTCTCTTAATCTTCTCCCATCCTCCCAAATCTGAAATTAAATCTTCTAAGTTATTATACTCCTTCTCTTCATAAACGTATCTCTTTCTTTTAGGATCAAATTTCCTTATCGAAAATACTGTACTTGAAACAATAGACTCTAACATTTCTCTTCCCTCCTCATCACGTAACAAAGCTTTTAAATCAGCAATTGTAGTGTAAAGCTTATGCTTCCCTGGATACCATTTAATAAAGCTAGGTACATCTAACTCTTTTCTCTGCATAATACTAGATCCATAAGACAACACTTCACAAATTGGATTATCTCTCCTCACACACTCTACAAATTCATACATTTTGTTTAGAACTTCTTTAAACTCTTCTTCATTTCGAACATCTACTACACAATCTTCCTCACTCTCACCTAAGTTCCTCTCATACAACCAATACGCTTCCGAAAAATTATCAATTTCTTCACCATCAACCATAAACGAACCTCTCCCCTTCTCTAAAAACTCTTCTACCAAAACTCTTTGATGTGTAAATAACCACAAAAATTCAGTTAAAGATAGCTCCAGTACCATACTTCACCTCCCTTTAATAAGATTTTGTACACTTTATATAATCATCTTTATACAATTGTCAAGAGATTTTATACTTAAATTTAGCGAATTACCCAGAACATAGTTGACAATTAAGGACAATAAAAACAATTTTTGAAAATTATTTAAAGTCTCTAAGATTTGACAAAATGTGAATCTTGAATAAAATTTATATAGATTTATTTAGTTATGTCTTATGAAAATAAAAATGTGTTTGTATAAAAAATTAGTCTACAATTACAGTGAAATATTCGCTAGACTTAGACTAATTCAATACAGACTTCTAGGTTATACTGTTGAAAAAATATTAAAAATATTCTGAATATCAAGACAACATTTCTATAATATTCGAAATATTCGAAAAAAATATGCTGATAAAGAAAAAGAAAATTTAGTGCTCTCAAACGAAATAGCAAATATGTCATTAGTAGAACTTGAAGAAAAATTTTGATTTTTAAAATATCAATCAAAAGCACCAAAACATATACCACATAAAACACCACAAGAAGCAGAAAAATTCATAGTAGAACTTCAACAAAAAACTTGATTCTGATCTAAACGTTTATGGTATACTCTTAAAGCTGATTTTCCTGATTTCGTAAAAAAATATTTAATAACTTACTCAAGAGTTAAACATATTTATGAAAGAAACAATCTTAAACCAAAAAAGTATAAAACAGCAAAGTGAACTTATAGAATTTTATACAATTATGATGAAATATTACCATTTTCTAGATTACACTATGATGTAAAATACTATTCAGATGAAAATGCATTGCCAGAGTTAACGTATAAAATGTGGAAAAAAATTAAAATTACCATTATATGTGTTTAATATAATAAATGTGAGGACAAGATTTAGGTTTGTATGAATAAGTGATAAGAAAGATTCGACAATATGATTTTATTTTTTATGATTAGTGATACAATATTTAAGACGGATATGAGTAGATTGGGAGATAAAGATATGATTTGATTGATGAGTAGAATTTACGAGTGGAGATGGGAGGAAATTAAGAAAATGGAATGAAATATTTATGAGATTATGAGCAGAATGTTATGTGTATGATAGTAGGAAGGATCCAAGGAAGAATTTGATAGAGAGAAGTCATTTAACGGATGATGTAGAGTTTTTAGTGCCGTTTAGTAGTAAATTTACATCAAGGGAAGAATTTATAAGATTATCGAAAGAATGGTATGGGTATTATAATTTCAAGAGGCCGCATTATGGGATATGAATGTGAGGGAAGAGTCCATATGAAAAATTAGAAGAGATAATAAAAGAAAGAAGATTAAAGATAGACATAGAGAAGCTTAAAGGATTTCCATATATGGAGTTAGATAAGAATATAGATAAATTAATGGTGATAAGTGGGTGGTTAATAATAATGAGTGAGATAGAGAAGACGAAGAAGATAACAAGATGGGTATTTGAAGACAGGAAGAGATATATAGATTTTATTTATAGATTTAAAGATTTGATACCGCCGTGATGAACTTGAGAAAAAATTGTCAACTATCTTCTGGGGAGGAAGCATTAAAAAGAAAACTCGCCGGGAGACAACCGGCGAGTAATTTTATCAACAATTAAAGACCTAAAACATCAAACATATTGTAAAGACCTGCCTTCTTCCCTTTGAGCCATTTTGCCGCTACAAGAGCTCCCCTTGCGAAGGTCTCACGGCTGGTAGCCCTGTGTGTCAATTCTATCCTCTCGCCGAGAGTAGCAAAATAAACAGTGTGCTCTCCTACAACATCTCCCATTCTCGCCGCTAAAACGCCGATTTCGTCGTCCTTTCTCGACCCGACTATTCCCTTTCTACCGTAAACGACGCTCTTATCGAGCTCAAGACCGAGTTCTTCTGCAACTATCTCTGCAAGTCTCACTGCCGTTCCGGAAGGAGCATCTTTCTTAAAGCGATGGTGAATTTCAAAAATTTCAACATCATACCCCTTACCCTTTAAGGCCTTTGCCGCTTCTTGAACCAGCTTGAATAAAAGGTTTACCCCGAGGCTCATATTTGGGGAGTAGACTATCGGAACTTTCTCTGAAACCCTCTCAATCTCGGCAATCTGATCCTTAGTTAATCCGGTTGTGCCTATAACGAGGGCAAAGCCGAGCTCCTCGGCCTCCTTTAAGAGGGCAACAGTCCCCTCGGGGGCGGTAAAGTCAATTACAACCTCAGGCTTTTCCTCCATCTCC
>JAMOTU010000039.1 GCA_027062165.1 Candidatus Altimarinota bacterium | reverse complement strand
TTATAAAACACCTGATGAAGTTTATTTTGCAAATGTCAAAATTGCACAAAACAAGTTACAAAAGGTAGCATAACCTATGGATATAAAAACTTTTACTTGTTTGGTCTTGACAAAGGGGGACAGTTTAATCTAAAAAAAGGTATTAATAAGTATTGATATATTA
This sequence comes from Candidatus Altimarinota bacterium, assembly GCA_027062165.1. Taxonomy (GTDB): domain Bacteria; phylum Patescibacteriota; class Gracilibacteria; order Absconditabacterales; family Absconditicoccaceae; genus JAMOTU01. Next base: position 2,282 of record JAMOTU010000039.1, on the reverse strand, counting down.
ATATATTTTTTATAAAATAATAAAATAATAAAAAATAAAAAGGTCAATATTGTATTCAATAGGAGAATTTGCGAAAAAAATAGGAGTTTCAATTCAAACATTAAGAGAATGGGATAAAAAGGGCATATTAAAACCGATTAGAAGTAAAGGCGGACATAGATATTATACAGATGAACATTATAATGAATATATGCAAAAAAACAAACCCAAAAAAAGAATTAATGTCGGATATGCAAGAGTCAGTTCAAATCATCAAAAAGATGATTTAAAAAGACAAAAAGAACTATTAGAGCTATATTTGGCAAAACAAGGAAAGCAATTTAAAATAATAGAAGATATAGGAAGTGGGATAAATTATACAAAAAAAGGATTAAAAGAGTTGCTTCAAATGATAGCAAGAAATGAGATAGATACTATTTATGTGTTATATAAGGACAAATTGCTAAGATTTGGATTTGAGTTAATAGAGGAGTTTGCAAGATTGCATAATATAAAGATAGAAGTAATCAATCAAGAGGAGAAAACAGATGAAGAAGAGCTAGTAGAAGATATTTTAAATATAATCCATGTTTTTTCCTGCAAGATAAATGGAAAAAGAAGCCATATCAACAAGAAAATAGTAAAGAGACTAAATGAAGACGTTTGAAATTAGAATAAAATCCCAAAAAGACAAGAGATTTTTCACTAACTACGTCTACAAATACAGACACTGGCAAAATGTTTTAACCGTTTTAGCAATTAATCTTTTTAAATCGAACAATAAAGATTATAAACATTTCCTTGACTATCAGGTAGTCAGGGTTTGCATAAGCGATACAAAAGGAAGCAAAAACAAACAAGAGATAATAGCTTATATCAAAGAGAAGTATAAAGAGAATAAACTGTATCAAGAATTGATTTCAATCGGTAAAGAACTAAAAGTTCATAATTTAGTAGAAATTGTGAAGAGATTGAAAAAGGATTTTTCAAATTATTTTAGAACTCTAAAAGAATATAAAAGGAATCCTTCTAAATTCAGAGGATTGCCGAGACTGCCAAAAGCAAAGAAATTGTCAAGACTGTATAATTACTCAATTCCCCTTGATAATTATGTAAGCTGGAGTTTAAAAAAGAGAAATCTACTTGGAATTAATCTGTCTAAAAAAATGAGATACATCTATTTTCCAAAAGAAAAGTATAATTATTTAAAATCAAAAAAGTTAAAGTCGCTTCAAGTTGTTTATAAAAACAGCGAAATATATTTACAGTTTGCATATGAAGAAAAAACGGCAAGAATTAATTATCAAACGGATAAAACGGCTTCAATAGACGTAGGATTAAACAACTTAATAACTCTATTTATAGATGATAAAGAAACCCAATCGGTAATTATAGACGGAAGTCCTTTTAAATACAAAAACTACAGATACAACAAGCTAATTTCAAAACTGAATAAATCAGTTTCAAATGAAATAACGGAATGGAAAACGACAAAGAAAGGTATAAAAATTCCAAAAAGCTATACCGAAAAAGGCAGATATCTTAAAAAACTAAAAACTTACGTTATCCAAAGAAGAAATGATTATTTTAAAACAGCGTTTCATAAAATCGCAAAAGAAACGGTTAATTACTTAATTAATCATCAGGTCAATAAATTAATTTTATCAGACTCAACAGGTGCATTAAAAAACAATGGAGAATGCAAATTAAGAAAATCTACAAAACAGAATTTTATTCAAATTCCATTTATTAAGCTAATTCATTACATTGAAGAAAAAGCGGTTGACAGAGGAATTGAGGTAATAAAAGTAGATGAAGCCTATACGTCTAAGACTTCCTGCATAACGGAAGAAGTTTTAGACGTGCAGGCTAACTTGGTTAATGCGCAAAACGGTGTGCGAACCAAGAGGGGATTATTTAAAGACAAAATCCTTAATAAAGTATGGAATGCGGATATAAACGGAGCCGTAAATCATATAAAAGTTGCTTTTAGAAAATCTTTTAAATGGTTGACTGATTATATGTGGAAAATATGCAATCCTAAAAAACTGAAAAGTGCAGGTGAGTTCCATTATTGGAATAGCCGTAGCAATAAAGCCGTGCAGACGGCATACGCCGGCTCGGGCTTGTAGATTTCCTTATAAGCTTTTATAGATTTCTATAGGTCTGGAGTGGCGGATAGGATAATTACCGTCAAAGCATGCAAAACAGTAGTTTTCTTTTTTGTCGTTTACGGCTCTGACCAGACCGTCAATTGAGAGATATGCTAAAGAATCGGCTTCTATATATTTGGCTATTTCTTG
>JAMOTU010000038.1 GCA_027062165.1 Candidatus Altimarinota bacterium | reverse complement strand
GGTTTTAAAAATTTGTATTTTATTTGAATTACTTGAACAGATGGTAAATCTACTACTACTTGGAAAATATACAATATTTTAAAAGACAGATTATCAGAGTATAATGTGTATATATGAGGTAATTTTGACAAACCTATATCTTTATTATTTTTAGATTGGTTAAAGAAGAAAGGACCTGCCGTTTTTGTTTTAGAAATTTCTTCTTTTATGGCATATAATTTAAAGAGATTAAAATTTATTGGTAGCTTTTGGACAAATTTTGAAGTGGATCATCTAGATTGGCATAAAGACTTACAAGATTATCGAAAAGCAAAACAAAATTTATTTAAGAATACTATAGGGATAAAGCTACCTTCTGTTTGATTAAAAGTAAATTATGACTTTTTTAAAACAAAAGAAAAAGATTTAGAACAATTTTTGAGTAATTTGTTAAATATTTTTTGATATAAAATATCAAAGGAAGAAATTAGGAAAAAACTGTCTCAAATCAAACCTTTGCCTCATAGATTTCAATTTTTAAAGCAGATATGAGATATAAAAATATATGATGATTGAAAATGTACTACTGCTAATTGTCAAATATATGCTTTGAAGAGATTAGATAAAAAGTGTGTACTTATTTGTGGTTGATTTGATAAATGAATTGATTATTCTAAATATATTGATGTTTATAAGCAAAAAGTAGGTTTTGCTGTACTTTTTTGAGATATTTGAAAAAAAATAAAAGAATTGTTTGATAAAGTATGAATTGAAAATAAATATTTTTGAGAAAATTTTGATGATGCAGTAAAATTTGCTATAGATATTGCTAAAAGAAAAAATATAAAAAATATTCTTTTTTCACCTTGAGCTTCGTCTTTTGATTTGTTTGCTAATCGGAAAGAAAGAGCAGATAGGTTTGTAGAAATAATTAATAATTTTAGATAAAAATTTAAATTAAAATCTATGCTAATAGATATAGTAAATAATTGTTCTCAAGAAAAGAAGGAGTATCTTTTAAATTTGCGAAAGGACGTTATTTTAAAATTATCTCAACAAGAAGATAAGAAAAAAATAGTTTCATTTTTAAACAAATGTGGTATTATTTGAATAGATGAAAAAAATAAAAAGGTTTATCTTTGAGTACCAAATGAATTTGTTGCTAGTCAAATTAAGAAATTTTTTTTAAAAAAATTAAATACTATTTTGCAAGAAGTTTTTTCTCCTCAGTTTTCTTTTAAAGTAGAAGTATTCCCTCCTTTTTTGTCTTGAAAACATTTCTTGCAACTAAATTTATTAACTTTTTTGAAAGTTAAAAAGAAGAATAAAGAAGTAGTTTTAGATGACTGACTAAAAAAACAACTTACTAATACATTTTGAGTTCTTTTTGATAAAAGATATAAATTTTCCAATTTTGTTGTTGGTGCTAACAATAAACTTGCATACGTAGCTTGTGAAAAGGTAGCAAAAAATCCAGGGAAAGTTTACAATCCTTTATTTATTTGGTGAAGTGTTGGTTTGTGAAAGACTCATTTATTACAAGCTATAGGTAATTATGTTATTGAGCATTTTCCTGATAAGGTTATAATTTATTTTCCGACTACTAAATTTATTGATGAAGTTATAGAAGCTATAAGAAAAAATAAATTGTCTGTTTTAGTATCTAAATTGGATCAAGTGGATGTATTGATATTAGATGATATTCAATTTTTATGACAAAAAGAGAAAACTCAAGAAATATTTCATAATATTTTTAATGAACTTTATTCTAAATGAAAACAAATAGTACTTTCTTCTGATCAGCCTCCTATTAAATTAAATAACCTAGAAAAAAGACTTACAAGTAGATTTGCTATGTGATTGGTAGTAGATATTCAACCACCTGATTTTGAGACAAGAGTAGCTATTTTGAAACAGAAACTAAAAGAAAAAGGTGAATATTTAGATGATGATATTTTACAATTAGTAGCTTCTGTAGTTAAAAATAATATTAGAGAATTAGAAGGAGTGTTAAATGTAATTTTGTCTAGAAAAAGTTTATTGGAAGAGGATCCTGCAATAGAAGACGTTAAAAATATTTTAAAAACATTAGGTTATTTTGTAGAAGATCAAAAAGTAAATCAGGAAGTTAGTTTTCCTAGTATACAAAACAAAGATTTAAATTATTATTTAGAGATTGTTGCTAGGTATTTTTCGGTTTCTCCTGATGATATCAAATGAAATAGTAGAAAAAAAGAGGTATCTTTAGCTAGACAAATGTTGATGTATATATGAAAAAATAAATTAAATCGGACTTTAGAAAGAATATGACAATTTTTCGGTGGTAAAAATCATGCTACTGTAATATACGCTATCCGTAATTTTGAAAGATTACTTAAGACAGATAATAATTTAAAATCTGACTTTGAAAAAATAATATGAGAATATTAGTATTAGCTAAACCTGGAAGTAAAAAAGAAGGGGTTGAAAAGATATGAAAGGA
>JAMOTU010000037.1 GCA_027062165.1 Candidatus Altimarinota bacterium | reverse complement strand
AAACGATATAAACTTGAAAACAAAGCTCTATGTGCCTATAATACCGGTAGGGGGTTTAAAACTTGCTTTTACTACAAAAAATTTAACTCTTTTGTTTTTGCGTTTTATGATAGTTTTTGTAAAAAATAAAATTTAAGGTGAAAAATTGCTTAAAAGAAAAGCTTTTATACTTTTAGAGCTTATCTTTGCTCTTTCTATTTTAGGTATAATTTTGGGAATTTCTTTTAATACTTTTGGATATAGATATTTACTAAAAAAACGCTCTGATATTATTATCAATTATTTAGATTATGGGGCTTCTTATCTTTTTACAAATGCACTTAATCTAAACACTTTTAAACTATGCTCGGCTTACAACTTAACTAACCCTTGTTTAATTGAAAAGCTCGGTGTTAAAAGCACTTATAAACTACCTTTAGTAAATTGTGTTTATAATGAAAATATATATTCTATTATTTGCCAAATTGCTTTAAATGACACTTTGGATTTAGAGGCTCTTATAAATGCTATGCGAGAGTTTCCGTTTAACACTCAAATTAAAAACAATAAATACTTTTATTTTAGGTTGAGGTTTTAAAAATGAAAAATTTACTAAAAATAATTTCTATTTTTTATATGCTTTTTAGCTTTACTTACGCAAATAAATTTTATAAATTATATTTTGAGTGGAAAACAGAAGCTACAATTAAAGAAAAATATGATAATGAGGCAAAACTAAAACTCTTTTTAAAACGATATTTAAAGGTTTATAATTTAACTTATTTTCCTACAAGTTTATCTATACCTTTTAAAGATGCATTTTTTAATAATTATATTTATATTTTTGTAAGCCCGGATAACATCAAAATTTTAAGTCCGGGAGCAGATGGATTCCCAAAAACAAAAGATGATATTATTCATAACTTCTTTTTAGATGCTTTGTAAATTTGTAAATTGAGAGGATAAAAATGAAAAGAAAACAAGCCTTTACCCTTCTTGAAGTTATTTTTGCTCTTATTCTTGTAGGAATTTTTGTAAGCATTTTTTCTTCTTATATATATCCTATCTTTACTAAAAAATTAAATGAAGGAAAAGTTGATAAATATATCTACTCATTAAAAGAACTTAAAAAAGCAATTCTAGCTTATAAACTGGATAAGGGCACTTTCCCTTCTTCCATTGAGGAGCTTGTTATATACAAATACATTAATAAAATTCCAGCTGTTAAAATCAATAATCATATAAGCATTCCTTATCTATCTAACAATGAAACTGCTTTTGAAGATAATAAAACTCCTGATTTGACAATTAATTGGAAACTTACAAATGCACTTTGCTCTTTACTTGAAGAAAAAGACCCTATAAATATTAAATGCAAAAATGATACTATAGAGTATTTAGTTAGCGCTGACACTATCTTAGGCGAAAAAGCTTTAGCATATGTTCCTTACTTTTTAAATGGAAGCTCATTTTTAACTTCAAATGTTTATTTTTCAACTCTTGATGAGCTTATTAATAATACTTCTAATTTATCTTCATCTCCTACTTCTTCATATTGGGTAGTTTCTGGCTCTAGCTCAGCAGCTTCACCTACCACAGCTTCTACTTTAAATTCTACTACCACAACAACAACTACACCTACTACTAGCACTACTACATCTACTTCTCCAACTTCTCCTATAACTACAACTTCAACTTCAACTACTACGGCTACTTCTCAAATTATTAACTACCTTATTTCTTACTCTAGCTCATCTAGCTCAAATAATACTGCAGAAAACAATACTTTAAATGTGACTAGCTCGGATTTTGTAGGAATTAATCCTTTTGCATATCTAAATTTAACTTATGCTTGGATAAAAAAAGAAAAGCCTTTTGATTTGACAAAAATACTCTATGCATACCGAAATACTCCTGACCCGGAACTTTACTCACCTTTTGTTATTGAAGATTATAAATATGCAGTTGATTATAAAGATTGGTGGCATTGTCATTATGGAAAATACTTATGGTATTTTAATAATGATTTTTCAAAATTTTATAAAAATAGTATAAAAGATAGATACTTTACCGATAGATTTTTATTTACACAGATTTTCAAATCTAATAAAAATCATCAGCTTTTCTTTGATGTATATGGGCTTGGAACCACCACTGTTTCAGATAACATCTTTACATTACTAACAAATGATATATTTAAATACTATCAAATCTACACTACATTTGGACTTAGAGGAAAAGATAATGGAATTATGGTTCCAAATAATATGCAAGGTATTTTAGTAGATGAAGATAATAATCAAATTTCTTTTACTAATTACAATAAAAACACAAAAATTTTAAATGTAATTAATGATATAAAAGACTATTGGAGCCATCTTTGCATATTTTCTTCAAAAATTAATTTTGCAAATAAAACTTTAGTTTTAGATTATGATACAAATAAAGATAACGGATATTTAACTGAGCTTCCCTTTGTAAGTTTTGAAGAAGCTTCGCAAGGAAAATATTTAAATACTCAAGATGATAAATTTTTCGTTCATTTTCCAATACTAAAGGCTGGAACATATTTTGTTTATTTTGTAGATAAAAATAGCACATATAGAAATAAATACAGCTTTAAAGATTTAACAAATTTAATCTTTTATAGCTATACAAATCCACGAAATACACTATTAACTTCTTACATACAAATATATGGAAAAAACCCTACCTCCACTACTACTCTTCCAAATCCTTCCCTTTTTATCTATAGAGAAGCTTATATAATGCCAAAACTACATCTTTTTAATGTTAAAACTGATGAAATACATGGCGAATATAAAATAAACATTCATAAAGGCTACTACACCCCTATAATATACTATCTTAAAAGACCTTATCTATTTTTAGATAAAAATAATGTTAATAAAATTAGCTTAAACTACCTATTTTCTATCAATATGCCAAAAGTTTTAATGACATTAACTCCTGATTGGCTTTTAAACATATATGCTGATAACTTTCCATACAAAGTTTTATCCACATATAGCTCAAATTTAAAACAATCAAAAAATTTAAAAGATTTGATAGTTGATGGAACTATTAAACTTGGAACACCTATTGATTTTGCTTATAGCGATAATGGAAAAGTAATTTTAGTTTTAGATGATAATAATAACTTAATTATTTTTAAATTAACTAAACCTTTTGACCTATCTACAATTTTCTATGCTTCTTACGTAAATATTAAAAATGCAAAATCTGTTGATATTAGATATAATGTTGATACTTTAGAGTATAACATTTATGTTTTACTTCAAGATGGAACTATTTATAGATATAAAATGTCTGAAGTTTCTCCTTTAAACTTTTTAACTCCATATGAAACTACTATAACTGGGCTCACAAATGCAAAACTTATAAGAGTAAATGATGATGGAAGTAGGCTTGCAATCTTAGCTCAAGACTTAATTAGCTCTAACTTTAAAACTTACTTTTATGAAATAAATAACTTTTCCTTAAATGGAATAAGATATTTATCTGAAGAAAACTTTTATAACTTTTTTGATTTAGTTGGAGATAAATTTAAAATTTATAAAATTTATAATGATTTAATACCTAATGAACTTAAAGTTTTAACACAAAATACTTTAGCTAATGGATATATAATTTTTGATTTTTATGATGATTTTAATGATAACTACTGGCAAGATAAATATGAATTAACTCATCCAGAAACTGGATATACAGTAACAGAAAAAAATGGAATATTAACAATTACAACAAATGAGTACCATTATCATGGAATAATAACAAAAAATAATGTTTCATTACCAAATAATGATTATATAATAGAATTCTTTGCTAAAACTTATTCATATGATGCTCCTAAAGTAGCTATTTGGGCTAAGGGGGGTGTAAGTAATAAAAATTGGAGAGTATCGGATACATATCCATTTTTAGCATTATTCCATATATGTGGATCTAAATATACATATACCTGGACTCCAGCAGATACTTCGTTAACATATAGAAACTTTTACGACAACCCAACAACTTCTTATCATAAATATCATATTCACAGAAATTCGGAAAAGGGATTATCTGGATATATTGAGTATTTATATTTATCTAAGACATATTTAGGAGAAAACAAAATTTTACCTATTTTTAAAAAAAATGCTCATGTTATAGTAGGGACAAATGATAAATATTATGGAAACCAAATTTTTATCGGAGGAGAAAATAACGGAAATATTGATTATGACTGGGTTAGAGTAAGAAAATATGGAGATGTAACAGTTGAAAACAAAAGCTCATACATTTTAGTAAAAAATAATGAAAATAGAGCTTTAAAAGATTTTCAAATTAGAGTAAATTTAAATAATACTTCTATTTATAGCTTAGTTATAGATAGTGATACAAATAAAGATAATGGATATATAGGAAAAGCTTACTATTGTTATGAAAAAGAAAATGGCGAATGTGTTGGTTTAACATATCTATCTTTCTCTATCCCCTTTTCTAATTATACTTCTAATACAATTTGGATAAAAGTTCCTGAAATCCCTGCAAAGGGAACTGTTTATATTTATGATTTAAATGGTAAAAATTTTTAATATAAAGGAATTTTGTTATAATTTTATTATAACCTTTTTTAAGAGGTTTTTCTTATGGAAAAACTGGATGCTTCTAAACTTTTTTTTCTATCTTCTTTTGTGCTTTTAATGTTTGCTCTTTATAATTTTAATAATTTAAGAGAAAAAGTTAAGCCCGTTAAAATTGTAAATGAATATACAAAAATTTTTGAGATTAAAATTCCAAAGGAGATTTACTTTTATTACACTGCAAAAATTGCAAATGATAATAATTTAAATTTTACTTTCAAAAATAATACTCTTTTAGTTTATGCAAATTATGATAAATTAAATAATTTTTTTAACTTTTTAGAAAAAGTTCCAGATAACCTTAACTACACTTTTTGCGTAGGGCTAACGTGCTACGAAAAATATAAGCACTTTATACATTTTGAAGGGAAAATAAATGCAAAAGGAAAATCTTCTTAAAAAATATTTAGTTGTTGCAAGAAATAGAAAAACTTTAAAAAAAGAAGAGCTTATTTTATTTGCTAAAAATGTTAAAGAGCTAAAAAAAAAGGCAAAACTACTAGATTTAAGTATTATCTCTTATAAAGAAGTAAAAAAGAAAATAAAACTTTCTAAAAAAGAAATGGAATACTTTTTTTCTTTAATTTCTGATGCAATGTCAACAGGAGTAAATTTACTTTCTGCTCTTTCTGTTATAAAAACGGATAGTAAAAATTTAAAAACTTTGGTAAATGAAATTATTCTATCTTTAAAAGCGGGAGAAAGCTTTGCAAATGCTCTTTTTAAATTTAGAGAAACATTTCCGCACTTTATTTTAGTTATGATTAAAGCCGGAGAGCTTTCTGGCTCTCTTTCGCAAACTTTAAAAGAAGCCTATAAATTTATTAATGATATGGAAGAAAAACAATCAAAACTTAAAAAAGAGCTTATTCCACCCTTAATTAAACTTTCTATTATATTTCTAACTTTCTTTTCTTTTTCCACTTTCGTTTTACCTAGACTTCTTAATAACAGCTTTATAGCAAATTATGTTTCTCCAACTATAAAACTTCTTTGTAAAATTACTAGCATCGTTATTCCCACTTTTACTATTTTTTTTATTTTTACCTTTATTTTTCTTACCTTATTAAAGAGGCAAAATATATATCTATATGAAAAACTTATTTCTAAAATTCCTTTTGTAAATAAAATTTATGAAAAACAAGAAGTTTTTTTAACTTACTATGTTATGTATAAACTTTTAGAAAATAATGTTTCTTTCGTTCAAGCTATTGAAGTAGCTAAAAAATCTACTAATTCCCCTTTTATTAAAAATTCTTTAGACAAAGTTTTAAAATATTTAAAAGAAGGGAAAGACTACTATAACTATTTTCCTTCTATTGACGAAGGTTATAAACTTATTATAAAAAATGCAACTACTAGCAAAGCTATTGTCAATGCTTTTAAAGTTATTTCAAGAAGAGCTTTTGAAGAGTATTTAGATGCAGTTTCTTTTGTTCCAAAACTAGCAAATATTTTGTTTTTCCTAGTTGCTTTTTATATTATATTTTTATTAATTAATTTAGTTCTTCTACCTTACTTTAAAATGTATCAGCAGTGGAGATAAAAAAATGAATGACAAAATTTCAAACTTAAAAATTGGTGAGTATTTTTTAAAACTAGGTAAAATTACAAAAGA
>JAMOTU010000036.1 GCA_027062165.1 Candidatus Altimarinota bacterium | reverse complement strand
CCCCCTTTTCTACTTTTACCTTCCTAAATTTTCACCTTTGCCCATCTTTAAAATTTTCTTATATTTAAAATTATATAACTTATTTAAATTTTTAATCTTTGGAGGCAAAACTTATGGGAATTTATGATCGAGATTACTACAAAGAAAGAGTGTGCTCTTGCGAGAAAAAAACGTCTTCTAAAAAATATTTAGTTATAATTTTTCTTATAGCTTTAATAATTTTGTATATTTTTTTAACTAAAGGGTAAAAAGTTATAAAAGAAATTTTTACTTTAAATTTCTAAAGTTCCTTTATTTATTTTTACTTCTTTATTTTCATCTATATTTTTATATAAAATTTCTGTTCCTATTGAAAATACCCATTTAGATTCTTTAACATATATTTTATCTTTTCCATAGAAATTTATTAAATGATGAAGTTTTAACTTTCCTTTAGTAATTTTTATATTATTATTTTTAATTATAGGACAGAGAAAATTAAATTTTATTTTTTTCATATTTCCATCTATATTATTTATTTCTACAATTTCTAAATCATTTAAAGTAGATAAATATACACTCTCAAGATTGTTTTTCTCCTCAAAATCTTCTAATGTCAAGAGGCCATAACCATATTTTATATCGCTACCTATAAATAATTTTAAATGATTATTTTTCAATATTTTTATAAATTCTTCTTCTTCCTCTTTTTTCGCAAAAATGTAACCCATCCAATATATATTTTCCGAAGGAAGAACATATTTATTTTCTACATTTTTCATACTTTTAAAAACATCTCCTCTCGGTCTAGGTAAAATAAATTCAAGTTCGTGCAAACTTTCTTCTTTCGCTGCCCTAAATTCTGGGATAATAGCTGTAGAAATAAAAGAATCTACAAAAAGAAATCTAAATTCATCTTCTTTTAAATTTCCTAAATAGAAATCTCCTTCCTTAAAGGAAGGTAACAAAATTCGCATATCCCTACTACCACTTATTTTTAATGCCGGAATAAAACAAGTAATATTTTTAAATAGATCTTGATTTTCGCCTAAAGACTCTCCTTTATACAGATTATATAGTTTAACTAGGGCTCCCCACATAGTTTTTCCAGGAATATAAGTCAAGGTTTCATTCAAAAGACCACATTTTCTTTTTCCTATACATATGGGAGTTAATTGTTTAAAAATTAACTTAAAAACTTTAAAGGACATCTCTTTCCTCAAAATTTTCTTTTTCTGCTTTAGCAAGATATCTAACATATATCAAAATTCTTTCTAAAATTTGCTTTAACAAAAGAAGTTTTCTTAAATCTTTACTTATATCTAAAAAATAACTTTCATAATCATTTCCATTAAAATCTTTTTTATTTTTAATTTTTTTAAATATATCCTTTAACGGTTCTAAAAAATACTTTTTAGCATCGTCTTTTTGTTTAGATATAATAAAAACGTAATAAGCGTAAACTCCATCATTTGACAGCACACTTAATGCTTTATCTATTAAATTTATTACTTTATTTCTTTTACTTTTATCATTTATATTCCTTATTTCAGAAACTATATTCTTAGAGCACTCGTAAATTAAATATTCTATATTATTTTTTTCGCCGTTATTTTCTAACATTTTCTTCTCCTTGTTAAGAAATTTTTTCAATTATAAGTAATTTTATTCTTCCAAAACCCCTTGTAGTCATTCCGCCTATTCCTAAAGTTTCAAAAAATACTGTGCTATTCTCTAACAGATTAAGAATTTGTTTATTAGAAGGCAAAGGTCTTAATCTATTTTCTACTGTTTTCTCGAAAGATTTTTTATCGAAAATTCTAACTTCTCCGTAAAATATAGTTCCTCTAGGGATAGCTTCGGAAGTGAATAAAGCACCTTCTTTAGAAGCTCCTGTAATAGGGTCGATGGAAACGGAGGTTCTAACTTCCAAATTAGAATTAACTATATGGGAAAATAAATCCTCAGGTACAATTACTATATCTTTTATATTAAGATCAAATTTTTTTGAAATTTTTATATTTCCATTACTATCAATAAATTGAAGGTCTATATAATTTTTTGCATCATCTAAGGTATAAGGCAAATATAACCAACCTAAATTTATATAACTTTCGTTGCTATTAATAGTTACAACATTTACTTTTTTTTCATTCGTATAATCATCTTGATCTTTTTGCGAGTCCAAAGAAGCCAAGCCAGCTTCTTTCAAGATTTTCTTTGTAGTTATCCATTTAGTTCCTTCCATAGTAAATACTGGAAAAAATAAAATTTTCAAATCCGAGAAAAATACTAAACCTTGCCATGATATATCATTCTTTGTAAATCCAAAGGATCTACATACTATACATCTTCCACAATGTCCGGTTTTTAAATCATCTTCTAAGCTAATACTATCATAAGGTATATTAGGAGAATCATCTTGCCCAGCACATTTAATTTTTACATACCTATTTCCCGGAAAAAGTAAGGAGATATTTGAAATATCACTGGAATCATTATCTACTTTTATATTTATACTACCATTTGATT
>JAMOTU010000035.1 GCA_027062165.1 Candidatus Altimarinota bacterium | reverse complement strand
ATAAAAATTATGCGAATTTTGGGTGTATTTCAATAAAAAATGAAGAGAATAAAACAAAAATTTATAATATGTTGCCAGTTTATTTAGGGTTTACGACAACATATGATTTTCAAAAAATGGAAGAAGATGGATATTATGATATTATATCATCTGAGTCAATTCTTGATTCATTGAATCAAAAATTGATTAATGAAAATCCAGGAGGACTGGTAGGATTTACCGTATCAAAATTATTCTCTTTTGCCTTTAATACTGCTGGTAAATCTACTCCGGTTTCTATTGATAAAAACAGCAATTCTTATGTTGTATATAAATCATATCGTTTAACTTCATTATCTTCTATACTTAATTACTTAGATATAGTATCAAAATTAATTCACATTCCGATATCCAAGGATGCAATACAGAAATCTATAAAAACACTTCAATCAGGAGATAAAATATATTCATTCTCTAAAAGAGCTTTTGATCTTATAAGCACTGGACTAACGATAGCTGATAGTTTAATATCAATAAATGACATTTTAACCGATGAAGAATTACTAAAAGACTTTAATATACCATATGATAAAGAGACATTAGAAAAATATAAAGTTAGTAACAAAATTAAAGAAAATATTTCAAATTTAAATAAACTTACAAATAGTATCCAAAATACTTTAAACCAATTCAACATTATTTTGCCAAAACCTAAACCTTTAACCGATGTTGTAACAGATGAGTTAAACATTACAAAAACATTGGAGAATTTTATTGATAAATTCACTAAAAGTGCATATAAAAAGACGAAATCATTTTTCGAATTACGCAAAATTCCTACATACGATGGAAAACCCCACCTATTATTAATGTTATCTGCTATTTTACCATTTTATGTTGATGACAAAAGTTATGCAAATTATTTTGATAAATTTATAAAAGATTACCAAAACAAATCAATTCAAAGTGCATACTTTGATACTAATAAACTTTCTGTTGCAATGTATATAATATTTAATGCTATGAAAGCAAAAAAAGAAAGTAACGATAAACTTGACAATTATGCGACAGCTTTATATCAAAAAGGATTTTTAGTTATTCCAGGTAAAGCAGCCCGAAAATCAATTGATCGCTTTGATATATACAAAGCAACATTAAACACACTTAAATATTTCTATAAACTTAATGCAAAAAATAAAAGAAACATATTTGATTATGTGAAAAATGTTCAATATTCTTTGGAAAATATTTTAAGTAATATAAGAGGAAAAGTGAATTTAATTAAATCAATTGCCAAAATTGCTACTAATGTATCAAAAGAATTATCAAAAAAAGATATTCCTACTTTTATTTGGGAGTTTTTTATAAAATCTTCGATAGAAAAAGGCATAGAAACAGGTGAAGATATAATAAAAGAAAAAATACTTAATCTTTTAACAGCAGCAAATCCATATGCCACTTTAATTAATGCTGGAAACGAAGTGGCTGGAAAAATCACATCGTTTGTATTTTTCCCAAATAAAATAACTTTTAAAACTAAAACAGATGCAGATAATAACATATATTTCTCTTCAGCAATTAAAAACATTACTCCTATTGTTTTTGAAAAAGGAATAGTTGAACCTGAGATGACTCATATGCAATATGCTTTTTTAAAAAAGCCTACAAATAATTCATATTATGGGGTAATTGTTGCTTCTAAAGAAGATCCTTCTTGGTATAGACCATATTTTGAAACAATTTTTAAAGAATCTGCATGTGATGTAAGAGCGAGGTTGGATGATATTGACGAAAATAAATTTGCAGAAATTCACTGGGAATATGAAAAATGTCCTACTAAATCAATTAAAGGAAAATATAATTTAAATGATGGTTTATGTCAAAACTTTAAAGATAATCAGTTAGATTATACAATTACAGGAGATGATATTGACGGTGGACGTTGTGGAGATACTATAACAGGTGTTAATGATAAATTTATTTTACCTTATCCTGATAAAAATGGAGATATTTATAAAAATGGAAGTTACTTTGATTTTTTTGATTACTTAGCAGTTAAATTTACTAATTCTCAAGCATTAATCTCTTGGCATGATATAGAAGATTCAAGTTTTCATATTCTAAACAAAACAAGAGGAATTTATCTTGATAAAATTTCTGCAAAATATTTCTCTTTTGACGATGATAGCGATTCAAAATTCACATCTCCTGAAGCTTCTGATGTAATCTTTAAAATTGCAAGTGCAAAAGATTTTGATTATGATGTAGAAGTTAATAATACTGCTTTAAAAATTACAAATTTAAGTACTTCTGATTATCCTGTTGATTTAACATTTTTAATTATAAAAAGTTCTGAGTTTGGAAAAGAAACACTTCCGAGTATGATATATAGCTTTAGTGTTTCTTACTCTTCCGATGCTTCTCAAATGACAGAAGTTATTCCTATTTCAAATATTAGTATGCTTGGAGACAAAATTACAATAATAGCAGTGGATAGTATTTTAAAAGATTATGCTAAATATATAGGAATTGATAATTTAATGCAGGTAATTTATTCATTAAAAGACCA
>JAMOTU010000034.1 GCA_027062165.1 Candidatus Altimarinota bacterium | reverse complement strand
TCAGCAATATCTCTTGTAAATTCTAAATGCTGTTTTTGATCTTTTCAAACAGGTACAAGATCTGGATCATAAAGTAAAATATCAGCAGCCATCAAAATCGGATAATTGAAAGTTCACATTGTGATTTCATCTGCTTTTCATTTTTGAAGTGCATCTTTGTAAGCATGCATTCTTTTCATATACCCCAAATGAGTTATACAAGCTAGAACCCAATTAAGCTGAGTATGGGCAGGAACATCTGATTGTTTAAAAATTAATACTTTTTCTGGGTCCAATCAAGAAGCAATAAAAGCTCTAACTAAATTTAAAATATTTTTTCTTATAGCTTGTCAATCATGTAAAGTAGTTAATGCGTGAAGATCAGCTACAAATACTATAACTTCATATTCTCAAGAATTTTGCAAATCTAAAATAGGTTTAATCGCTCAAAAATAATTTCCCAAATGTATTTGATCAGAAGTAGGTTTTATACCAGTAAATATCCTTTTCATCAATTTTAATTTTTAAAATTATAAAAATTAAGTTTCAATAAATTCTTTTTCATAAGGAGATGCTAAAATTTTAATAGCAATATGTTGATTTCAAGCAAAAAATAATCACTCTCACACTCAAGCAGATACTAAAAGTTGCTTTTCTGCTTCCGACAGACCTAAAACATTGTCTAGTACTTTAATAGAAGCAGGAGATTGTCTCAAAAGAATCTGAATAGAAGAGTTAGAAACTATTGGTTTTCCATACTCTGACTTCATAAAATCTTCTATATCTTGAGTAATTGTAGTAATACCTAATTTATATTTTCTAGCTCTCTTAACTAATCAATAAAGAAAACTAGCTGAAATGTTGTGTTTCATCATTATCCAAGCCTCATCAATAATTAAAAGTCTAGGCTTTTTCTTTGCTCTTACTCTTCACCAAATAAAATTTAAAATATTATACATCGCAGGAGTTTTTAAAGCATCTTCCAAATCTCTTATGCTAAAAACTGTTAATCAACTATTCAAATCTACATTCGTATAATTATTAAACAACTTTCCGTAAGTTCCACTTACATATTTATAAAGCCTAGCGGCTATTTTTTCTCCTCATTCCATACCTTCTAAAACATTTAAAAGATCTTCCATTAAAGGAGGAGTTTTTCCTTCCATAGACTCATCATCAAAAGTTATTTCTTTTAAAGAATAAGTAGTTTGTAAAGCTTTATCTAAAATAGCCTCTTCTTCAGGAGTTAGTCATCATATCAAAACACTTATAAGTCCAATCAAATTCATAATATGTGATCTTAAAAGATCTCATTTTTGATAATCGACATCTTCTATTTTTGGAGGTAAATCAAATGGATTTATATGTTGAGCACTATTAACAGCAACATTTATATATGTTCATCCTACTTTATCAATCAAAGCTTTATATTCATTTTCTGGATCTATAACTATTACTTCCACTCCTAAAAGTAAATATCTTAATATTTCTAACTTTGTAGTAAATGATTTACCGGCTCAAGAAGTAGCAAGTATTACTTCATTAGCATTAGGCAACTTTTTTGAAAATCTATTAAATATTACTAATCATCCAGTATGTTTATTTATTCAGTATAAAATTCACTCATCATCAGAAAGTTCATTTGAAATAAAAGGAAAACTTCCAGCCAAAGATGTAGTAACCATACTCCTAGAGATAGCCAAATCATCAATTCCTAATGGCACTACACTATTAAATCACTCATCCATTCTAAAAGAAGCTCTTTTAACATTTATTCAATATCATCCCATTTTTTGTTCAAACTTTTTACTTAATTCAT
This sequence comes from Candidatus Altimarinota bacterium, assembly GCA_027062165.1. Lineage (GTDB taxonomy): Bacteria > Patescibacteriota > Gracilibacteria > Absconditabacterales > Absconditicoccaceae > JAMOTU01. The sequence goes on along the minus strand of JAMOTU010000034.1, from coordinate 755 downwards.
CTAATCTTTCTAAATTTTCTTCATATAAACTAACATAAAATGAAGTCTCAAAATATCTTTCTTCCCTAGTAGCTAATTTCCTTCTTATTTCCTCTACATCTTCATACTCTTTTTGTTTATCCATATCCAAAGTAATACCTTTTTCTAAAGCTGAATTAATCTCAGCTTTTAATTGAGTAGCTCTTCTTTTTAAAACAGCTTTTATTTTAGTATCATCTTCAGGATAAATAAACCAACTAATATCCCGCTTAGCATCAAAAGACAATAAATCTCTAGTCCATAGAAAATCTAAACGTGATGGATAAGAATTGGCATAATATACTCTACCATATATACCAGATACATTAAAATAAGAAGGACTTACTTCCCATGATGAAGGTGCTATATGATCTAAGTAATCAGCTAAAGTAACTAAATATTCTTTTTCTTTTTCCTTTATATATTTTCTTAACTCAGGTGTTAATAGTTTATCTGAATATTCATTATCAGACATAGAAACTATCTCTTTCAATTGCTCTTTTAAATCTAAATTTCATCTCTTTTTTTTATTTTTTCAAGACTTTTTACTAACAGAAACATTACCTTTTTTACTTTTTTGTGGTTGTCAAAAAAGCATACTTAAAATTTTATCAAAAAAACCTTGTTTTTCTTTACTTTTTTGGATATCCTTTTTAAATTTTACATATCAACCTTTAGGTATTATATTAGTATAATTAGTATCTACAACTTTATTTTTAATTTTATCCAACATGATA
>JAMOTU010000033.1 GCA_027062165.1 Candidatus Altimarinota bacterium | reverse complement strand
CAATATAATATTTTAAAAACACCAAATTAAATTATGCTATCATTTTCACGCTAGCTTCTTTTTAAGAAAAATTAAGTAATAGTCTAGAGGTTTTCATGGTATATAGAAGCCTTCTTTTTTTTAATTTATTTTTAATTTTAGTTTTATCCTTTGGAGGAATATATCTTTATAAAAGTATAAAGTTTAAAGGTTTTTTTAGGGAAAAAGTAAATATTTCTAACTCTAAATATTTAAGAAGCTATTTTAAAGTATCATTTTTAAATAGGCAGATAAAGAAAAATATTAAAGAAGTTAAAAAAGAGAAAAGTAAAGTTATATCTGCAAATACATTAAAAAATGTAAGGCTTTTTGGAATTCTTTATCCATATTATGCCATTTTGGAAAAAGATAAAAAGTTTATTTACTTAAAACAAGGGGAAAATATTACAAATTGTATATTAATAAAAAATATATAAAGATAAAATTATTTTTAATTGTACAGGAGAGGATTTTCTTTTAGTTTTAAACTTAAACCCAAATAATTCTAAAGTGAAAAATAGCATAGTTTATAGCTCCAAAAGCTATTCAAGTAGCTTTAATGGTCCTAGTAGAAAATCTAGCCAAAGTGAATCTTTTGGAAAAGTAAGGCGGGTAAAAAGAAGAGAGGCCATAAATCTCATTTCTTCCGGAAAAATCTTTTATCAAATGGCAGTAGTGCCTTACTATAAAAATGGAAAAGTTTTGGGATTTAAAGTAGTTGGAGTAAAAAGAAATTCTTTTGTATATAAAATGGGAATTAGAAAAGGAGATATTATTTTATCTATTAATGGATATCCTATTCGCTCTATGGAAGAGGGTTTTGCCGCTTTTGAGAGATTAAAAGACTCTTCGGAAATTAATATAAGGGTTTTAAGGCGTGGAAGAGAAGTTACTTTATCTTATATAATAGAAGATTAGCTTTAAAATGTATTTCTTATTAAAATTTGTCTTTTTCTTTACACAATTTTTTGCCATGCAACCATCAAGAAAATTTTTCATTTCCGTTTCTAATATTTTCTGGAAAGCTTTGTGTTTTATATATTTGGAAATCTCTTAAATTTTTGTTTTCTATATGATACCTCCTTTTGAGAGTATCTTTACCGATTACAAATGAGCTAAGGAAAAACTAAATAAAGTTAAAAAATTTTTGTAAAATTTTTGTAAAAATTTTTTTTATAAAGCAATATAAGGGGTTTTTAAGATAGAAGGCTTTTAAGGTAAAAAGTATAAAAGATAGTAAGGTATATGGAAAAATAATCTTTAAAATTAGCTAAAAATAGATAAAAAAATAAGGAGGATAAACTTATGGCTGTGGAAAAAAGAATTAATCCCCCTACGCGGGATCCAAAAGAGAGAATAAAGGATTTTAAGCCGTGTGTTTTACCTTACTCTGAAGAAGATGCTATTAAAGAGGCTTCCCGCTGTTTAAATTGTAAAAATCCTACTTGTATAGAGGGTTGTCCTATAAATAATCCAATTCCAGAGTTTATTATGCTTATAAAAGAAGGAAAATTTTTAGAGGCTGGGAAACTTATCTTAGAAAAAGGAGACTTAATGCCTTCTATCTGTGGACGAGTTTGTCAACATGAGAAGCAATGTGAAGGGGCTTGTGTTTTAAATAAGGTAGGGGAACCAGTAGCTATTGGGGCTTTAGAATTTTTTGTAGGAGATAAATTAATAGAAGCAGTTTTAAAGGGAGAATATAAAGATACTTACTTTGAAAATGTAGAGAAAAATGGAAAAAAAGTTGCAGTAGTAGGTTCAGGTCCTGCTTCTTTTGCTTGTGCTTTTGACCTTCTAAATATGGGTTATGAAGTAGATATTTATGAAAAATATAAAGGAATTTTAGGAGGAGTTCCAAAGTATGGAATTCCAGATTTTAGATTAGATAGAAATATAGTAGATAAATATATGGAGCTTTTAGAAAGAAAAGGTGCCAAATTTATAGACGGATGTGAAATTGGAAAGGATAAACTCCTTTCAGAACTTTTAAAAGAGTATGATGCTGTATTTTTAGGAGCAGGTGCAAATAAGCCCTATGGTATGGGTGTAAAAGGAGAAGATTTAAAGGGAGTATATTTTGCTTTAGATTTTCTTTTTAGAGCAAAATTTGACCAAGAAAACTTAAAAAAGGAACTTGGAAGTAAACTTATTGTAGTTGGAGGTGGTTTTACAGCTGTAGATGTTGCAAGAACTGCAGTTAGACTTGGAGTAAAAGAGGTAATAATTGTATATAGAAGAAGTCAAAAAGAAATGCCAGCTGGAGAAAAAGAAGTAAGAGAGGCTATAGAGGAAGGGGTAAAAATTTGGGAGCTTCATAATCCCGTAGAGTTTATAGGAGAAAATGGAAAGTTAAAGAAGGTAAAGCTTATAAAAATGAAACTTGGTGAGCCAGATAGTTCTGGAAGAAGAAGACCTATTCCAATAGAAGGCTCAGAATTTGAAGTAGATATAGATAATGTAGTTCTTGCAATTGGCCAAGAGCCAGATTTAAAAACTATAATAAAAGGCTTAGAGGATAAAATAAAGTATCATGAAAAATGGAATACCTTA
>JAMOTU010000032.1 GCA_027062165.1 Candidatus Altimarinota bacterium | reverse complement strand
ATGCGGAAATTTTTGTGTTTTTAGTAGCTATAGGAGTAAAATATAGAAAAAAGAAGCCATTAGAAGATACAAAATTAGAACCTATTGCATATACGTTATTTAATGATAATGCTACTCGTTTTATGGATTTAGTTGTTTTATTTGAAACAAACGATATTAATAGATTAGACCTTTCAACAGAAGAAAATGTTAAAAACTATATGCAAATTATTGAAGAATATGCAAACGGTGGTGCAGAAATATTATTAACTGAGTTGGAAATTCATCCAGAAGCAGCATATGAATTGCTATTATCTTTTATCGAAAAAGAAATAAAAAATCAAATTCCATCATTTCTTGATGATGATTTATAAGGTTAATTATGGATGATAAATATACATTGGCTTATTTTATGCTAATGGATTCAGATAGAGTATCAGAAGAAGTAAAAGCAATCCTTAAAAATAAAAAGTTTGTAGAAAATGAAAAAGATTTAATAGTAGATTTGGCAAAAATGTTGGTAATAGCAGATAAGATTTATTTAAAAGATGGAACTATTATAGCTGAAAAGAAAATTTTAAAACCTTTAAATATTGATGAAAACGAGTTTATTTATAAATTTTTATTAAAATTAAAATATAATAAATTAACAGAGAAAGATTTAAAAAAAATAGAATCTCTTCAAAATTATCCAAGCTATCAAGAATTATACTTTTTACTAAAAGACTGCTTAAATAAAAGACACTATTTCACTTATAAACCAGATAACGAGTTACAATTAACCAAAGAAAAATTAAAAGAAATATTAAATGGATGAACTGTGCTTATATTTTGACAATAAAAAAGAGTTAGAAGATGGATTTGTTTATTATAGTGTTTTTAAATTAAAAAAAGAATATTATATATTTAAATGGTTTGATGAAGAAATTGAAAATTTATTTCGAAATTGTAAGCAAGAAAAATTAGAAATTTTATTTAAAAGAATAAATGGAAGGACATTACAAGAGATTGGTAGTGAGTATGGTATAACAAGAGAACGTGTTAGACAAATAGAAAGTGGCTGTATAAAAAAAATTCAAAGATATTTTCCTATAAATTTATTAAATTATATAAATAAAAAATTTACAAATGAAAATATTGTATTTATAGAGGATTTACCTATACAAAATGAAGAATATAAGAAGTTTTTAAGTTTTTATTTTAATAAGATTAATGCTAAATTTTTTGACAAAAATTTGAACGCATTTTCAATAAAAAGTTATAATGAATATCTTAATGAGTTATTTAATGCAAAGCCATTATTAAAAAAAGAGGAATTAAATCTTCCCGAGAGGTTAATAAAACTTTTCATAAACGAAAATTTAATTAAAAAAATTGATGATTTGTTTTTTATTAATAAATTTAGAACAAAAAGAGAAAAAATAGAGTTTATTATTTCTTTATTTCCTAAAGGAATTGCAGCCAGAAAAGATTTTCATTTAATAAAAGAAAAATTAAAAATATTTTTTCCGGAATTTATAGATGAAAAAGAAAGAAATATAATAGTCCCTATTGATTTATCAGATAAAATTATTTTATGGGATTGGGGAGTATATATTCATATAGATAATATACAAGTAATAGTAATTTTAAAATATAATTTTGATGACATTATTGAATATTTGAATGAAATTTTAGACCAAAATTCTCCTATAGATTTGGAAGTATGTTTTAATGAATTTAAAGATGAATTGCTTCAAATAGGGATTCCTAACAAATATGCCTTACATTCTATCCTAAAAATTAAATATCCGGAAGTTTTTTCATATCAAGATGCACCTTGGATTGCTAAAAAAGGAGAAGATAATAAATTACTTATAGATGCTTTGGAAGAGTTGTTTGAAGAAAATAGACCTTATTCTATAAAAGAAATTACTAGCTTTTTAAAAGCTCCGGAAATTAGGGTTAAAGCTTTACTTGATAGGAGTCCAAATATAATTCAAATTGATACTTATAATTATAAACATTTAAAATATATTTTTATTGATAAAGAATTATTTAATAAAATAGAAACTTTTATCGAAAATAAAGTAGAAGAATTGGAATTTATATATGATGATTTGATTATTGATAAATTTAATTTAACTTTCGCAGATTTGGATGCTTCGACATTTATTACTAACTATTTTAAAAAACATTCTACTAAGTTTCAAACAAGCAATAAAAAATTTATAAAAAACGGAATAAAAATTAAAAGAAATACATTTAACTTGCATTATTTAATAAAAGAAAAAATTTTGAAAGATAAAGAAAAAGTTTCGATTAATGAAGTGTTTCATTATTTTTATTTAAGAGGTTTAAAATATGAAAGTAAGTTTTGGCTTTATTATTTTTATTCATCTAAGAAACTGATTTGTAGAATTAACGACAAAGAATTTAGTTCTTTAGAAAACCTGGGAATAAATGAGGAAATTATAAAAGAAGTAAATGAATTAGTCCCATCCAATGAAATAAAAATAGAAGAATTTATAAAATTATTGCCTAAAATTAAAGTGGATTGGAATAAATTTATAGTAGGAGATATACTCTCAACTGAAATTGAAATTTTTCCAAGTAGAAGTAAT
>JAMOTU010000031.1 GCA_027062165.1 Candidatus Altimarinota bacterium | reverse complement strand
AGAGAAAATTAGGGCGGCTTTAGATTTAACTTTCTCCGCTCCAAAAAGCGTATCCGTTTTATACGAAGCAGCACTTGCAAACGGGGATACTGAACTTGCAAACCAAATTAAAGAAGCTCACGAAAACGCAGTTTCCGAAATCTTAAAAGAAATAGAAAAAAATTATGCGGCCGCTAGAATTACACAAGATGGAGAAACAAAACTAGAACATACTAATAATTTAGTCATTGCAAAATTTACGCACGAAATTGCTAGACCTGTTAATGAAAATGGAAAAACTATCGTTGACCCAAGTCTTCATACACACGCTTTAGTGCTTAATATGACCCAGATAAATGGTAAATGGAAAGCAATTGAAACAAAAGAAATATTTCAAAATTACATAAAAATGGGGCAACTGTATCGAAATGAATTAGCTTCAAAATTAAAAAATTTAGGTTTTGAAATTGAGGTAACTAATGCAAATAAGGGATTTTTCGAAGTTAAGGGTATTAATAAAGAAGTTTTAGAGGAATTTTCAAAACGCAGCGAACAAATCGATGAGCTTGTAGAAGATTTAAAGAAACAATACCCGGACAAAAGCGAAAACGAATTAAGACAGCTTGCGGCTTGGAAAACGAGAGAATGGAAAGGTGAAATTGACAGAAAAGCTTTATTAGAAGCTAATAAAGAAAGATTTGAAAAAGTATGTTTAACTTTAAATAAAGTTAAAGAATTACAAAATAATATTTCACTTCTAAATAGTAACGAAATTCAAAATAAAACAAATGAAGCAATTGAAAATGCAGTAAAAGCTTTATCCGAACAAGAATCTATTTTTAAAAAAGAAGAAATTTTAGAAAAAGCAGCGAAATTCGGATTAAAAGATGGTATATCTTTTACACAATTAAAAGAATCATTTAATAATTTTATACAAGAGAAAAAATTAATATCTCTTACAAAGAATTTTTTTACTACGGAAGAAATAATAAAAAATGAAAAAGAAATTATTAATAGTTTAAAAAATAAAAATTTCGTTGAAAATATTTTCTCAAAAAAAGAAGCTTTAGAAAAATTAAATGAGTATTCTAAACTAAAAAAAGAAGCAACAGGGTTTGAACTCACAAAAGGACAGAAAGAAGCAGCGGCACTTATTTTATCTTCAAGAGATTTGGTAATTGGCATTCAAGGTGATGCAGGTACGGGTAAAACTACAATGTTAAAGGCGGTAAATGAGTTAAGCGAAAATAAAGTCAAATTAATCGGATTAAGTTACACTGGAAAAGCCGCAAGCGAAATAGAAAAAGCAACTACCAGTCAAAAAACTCTCGAAAATGCAGGAATTAAAAGTCAAACAATTGCAAGTTTTTTATCTCAAGTAGATAAATTTACAGAAGAAGATTTAAAACAATTTAAGAACGCTAAACTTATCGTTGACGAAGCTTCAATGCTTGGCACAAAAGATATGCAAAAATTAATCAATTTTGCAAAAGCAGCAAAAGCCCAAATTATTTTAATTGGGGATGTCAAACAATTCAAAGCTATTCAAGCTGGAGACCCTTTTTCTCTTTTACAGGAAAATGGAATGAAGACCGCAAAAATGAGTGAAGTTTTAAGGCAAAAAGACGCTACGCTCAAAAAAGCTGTAAATTACTTGAATAAATTTAACGCAGAAAAAGCATTTAAAGTCTTAAATGACAAAATCATTGAAACAAATGACCCAGTCAAAAATATAACACAAGAATTTTTAAATAAAAAAGCTTTAAAAAATACAGATAATCTCATTAGCTTGAAGAATTTAGATGATAAGTTAATCATTACCAACACAAACAAATTGAAAAATGAACTCAATGAAACTATTAGAAAAGAACTAAAAGAAAAAAGTTTAATTGATAAACAAGATTTTACATTTAAAGTCAGAGAAAACGCTAGATTAACACCATCACAAGCATTTTTAAGTGATAATTATGAGGCAGGACAAAAAATTTTTATACAAAAAGAAATTAAAGAGTTAGGATTAAGGGCTGGAGAAGAATTTGAAATCATTAAAAAAGATGATGAAAAAAACACTATTTTCATTAAAAAAGGAGGCGAATTTAAAGAAATAAATTTGAAGCAATACGGTTTAAATTTGCAAGTTTATAATGAGTTCGAAAAAAATTTTTCAATTGGTGAAAAGATAGTTTTTGAAAAAAATGATAAAAAGTTGAAAGTCAATAACGGAGAAACGGGAATTATTAAAAATATTGATGAAAACGGAAATATCGTAGTTGAGAAAGACGGTAAAGAAATTAAATTTAACATAAACGAATACAATTATCTAAATCACGGTTACGCACTTACAACATATAAATCACAGGGACAAACTTCAAAAAATGTAATCGCATATCTCGATGCAAAAACTCAAAATTTCAATAGTTTTTATGTAACAGTTACGAGAGCTCAAGAAGATATTAAAATCTTTACTAATGATAAAGAACTTTTAAAAGATATGGTGCAGCTGGAACAGGAAAAATTTAACGCTCTTAACGCATTCGAAAAACTTAAAAATCAGGATAAATACTTAAATGCAAAAATCTATTATAAGCTTAAAAATATTTCACAATTATATAGTATAGAAATAGACAAAAGCTTATTTAAAAATGAGGAAAAAGCTTTAGAATTCATCAAGCAATTTGAAGACAAACCTACCCCAAAACAGCTTAAAGTAGCTGAAAGTTTGGCCAATAAATATAATATTAATTTAGATAAGGATATTCTAAACTCCAAAAAAGAACTAAATAACTTTATAAACAGCTATATAGACAAACCTACTGAAAATCAAATAAATCTAGCTAAAAATCTTGCTAAACAATTGCATATAGACTTAGATGAAAATATTTTAAATTCTAAAAAAGAGTTATCTAGCTTTATTAGCAAAACTCTAACTACATTAAACACAAGTTATAAAACAGAAAATGATTTTAAACAAGCACTTGATAAGTTTTTTGAAAAAATAGAAAAAACAGAAATTGGAGATTTTGGAACACACATAGCAGAAAATGTAACAGAAGCTCTTTTAGAGAAAGAATATTTTAATTTACTTAATGCAGCTGCAAAATTTAAAGATGTAGAAGCACTAGAAAAGCTCTTTGAAAAGAATTCTTTATTTAAAGAAGAGATGTTACAAGACAAAATTAATTTATATGCAAAAGCATTAGATATAAAAAAAGAAGAAGTTTTAGACAAAATTTACGAAAAACACGCTATTTTAAACAACCTTGATGAAAAAGAAATTGAAAGTTTTAAAAAGTTAGAAAGTTTTGAAAAAGAGTTTCTAATTGAAAATTTAGTTGAAAAAAGAGAATTTTTAACACAAAAAGAAACCTTAGACCTAGAAAAATTAGACGCAAAAATAGAATTAATCGCAGAAAAGTTAGAAGAAAAAGGATTTGATTTAGAAAAAATTTTAGATTTTCAAACTGAAGCACAAGTCAAATTAATTGATAATTTTTTCGAACTTGAAGAAAAAAGAGAAATTGATTATTTATTAGAAAAAAATAATTTAGACAAAGCTTTTCAAACAATTCAAAATTCCCGTTTTTTGGATGATTTTGAAAAAGAAATCTTTACTGAAAAAATCTTTGAAAAATTTGAAGAACCGGAAATTTTAGACCAAATAGCACAAAAAGTTGAAGAAAAAATGGAGTTTGAAGAAAAAATTGCTGCAGTTGATGAAGAAGAAAAATTTTTTGAAAATTTAGAAGAAAAAATTGAAAAAATAGAAAATGAAGAAGAATTTGATGAAGAAAAAATAGCTGAAATTGAGGAGAAACTTGAAAAAATGGAGGAAGCGGAAAAAGAAGAAGTAAAAGAAATCGAAAATGAACGATAAAATTCTGAATATATTACAAGATAAATAATTTTTTTAAATTTTTAAAAAATTAAAATAAAGGATAAAAAAATGAAAAATAAAAGAATCAGTATATTTGATTTGTTTAAAAAAGATATTGAATATTATTTAAAATTAGGTCTTTCGATTCGATGTATTTTTCTTTTAATAAGAGATAAAATCAAAAAAGAAAAAGGACTTGATGGCGAAGTTAGTTATCAAGGTATTAGACGCTTTATAATCAAAAATTTTAAATAAAATACTTTCTATATTTTAAAAGAACATAGCATTCTAAATTAGAATAATCTTCTTCTATTTCTTTAATTAGCAAATCCCTCTTTTTTTGACTATCAAAAAATATACTAATTTTACAATTATTAATTAAATTAATTAATTGTTGTTTTGCATTAGCTCTATCTATTGTTTTATCAAAATCTTCTTTTTTTAAACATCTTGTTAATAATTCTTTTAATGGATTAAAAAATAAATTTAAAATACTACTTCTATCAATTTTCTTTTGTTTTTTCAAATAAAAAATAATAAACTCATCAAATAAATTATCAACTATTTCATTATTTACATCATTATTATTTTTAAATAAATAATTTAAATCTATATCTTTTTCAATTGCAATTTCTATTATTTTTTCAAAATTTAGAGTATTACGTTGCTTCCATGTTGTTACTACTCTGTCAGAAAATCCCAATTTTCTTGATAAATCTACATCACTTTTAACTTTAAAAATTTTCTTTAATTTATCTATTACACTATTTATATCAATCATTTTAACAACCTCTTTATTTTACACAAATTGTATCAAAATAAAAAGATTTGTAAATATATTGACACAAAATGAATTTTATGATACACTTTTATACATTCTCTTAAAAAAGGATACAAAATGAATACTCAAAAAATTATAACTGATTCTCTTGCTAAAAAATATGATAATGTTGAACAATTAGTAAAAGATGTTGTTGACGATGAATTGCATGCATTATGGATTTTTGCTGCTGATTATTCAGTAGAAATTTTAAGAAAAGACGAAAATTGGAAATGGCTAAGTTATAGAGTGTTTGATTTTTCAAATATAGTGATAGATAAAATGAGAAAAGATTTAAACGTTCTTATACATTTTAGTTTAATCTTCAAAGAAAACAAACTAATTGAATATATAGAAAAAAATGATGTAAAAAACGCAGTAAAATGGCTACTTAGCCGATTTGTGAATGAGTTGAAAAATCTCTTTGACAAAAGAAGCAAAAAAAGCTTAAACATTGACAATGTCAATTTATTTTATTTTAATTCTTTCGAGAACGGAGAAGAGCTTATTAGCTCTTCTATTTAATCTTTCTCTAAAAGGTTTAGAATGCAATTATATAATAAAATATACAAAGAATATACAAATGTCAATAATTTATTGACATTACTATAAAAAAATAGTATAAAATCAGGGTGAAATGTGATGAAACTTGAGAATTATCACTTAAAAGGGAAAAAATTGATTAAAGAAATTGATATAAATAATGATTTAATTATAAGAAAATCCGATGCAATTGTTAAAAGCAGATATAAATTAAATCCTCTTGCACTTAAATTTGTAACTTGTTTAATCGCCGGACTAAAACGTAGTGACGATATTAACCAAATTTATATTTTTAAGATTAAAGATTTTAAAGAACTTACAGGACTTAAAAGAAAAGATTTATATGCTGCAGTCGAAATTGCTTTAGATGAGCTATTAAAAAAGCCCCTACATATTCCAACAGAAAACGGTTTTATAAAAGCAAACTGGATTGCCGATGCTGAATATATAGAAAATCAAGGATTAGTTGAATTCACTATCAGCAGGAAACTAAGACCATTTTTACTAGAAGCAAAAGAAAAATTTTTAAAATATAAATTAGAAAATATCCTTCCATTAAGAAGCTCTTATTCTATAAGAATGTATGAACTTTTAAAAGACTGGTTTGAAACTTTTAACAGATATGGAAAAAACACAGAAAAAATCGTAAAATTAGACGAATTAAGAGAAATACTTGAAATTCCTGACAAATATCGTTTTAGTGATATTAAACGTCAAATTTTAAATAAAGCATTAGAAGATTTAAGAAAATACACCGATATTATTTTTTCATACGAAGAAATAAAAACTGGACGTAAAGTAACACATCTAAAATTTAAAATACAATTGAATCCAAAGAAAATAAATTTAGAAGATTCGGAAGACTATATTGATAAATATTTTAAGAATATTAAAAGTTTTATTCTTTTTTTAAGAAAAAAATATAGTGGTAATAAAAAATTTTTCGGCTGCGGTGCAAGCGAAGATGGGAAAGGTATATATTGGTATGGTTTAGATGAAAAAGGTTATTTATATGCAAATTATAATGGAAATATAGTTGATTTTGATTTTATTGAGAGTGAAGAAAAATATCGTAAATTTTATAAATTAGCTAAATATAGTGAGATGTATAGAGAATTGCTGAAAAGTGGAGTTAATTTAATTGAATTAAAAAAAGAAAACGAAACTTTATTTAATGAATTGATAAAAGAATTCAGTGAAATTTTAAACAATAATTAAATTTTAACATTCTGTCTTTTTTTTAACACTTTCCACACTTAAAAGATATAAAACATTATTTATATACTATTTCACCCTGATTTTATACCATTTCTCACCCTGATTTTATACCATTTCACCCTGATTTTATACCATTTCACCCTGATTTTATACCATTTTATCCGCCAAAAGCCCCAAAATTAGGGCTTTTCCGTTTTCTACATATTACATATTACAAGTATTATAGAACACCCTTAAGAAGAGATTTGAAAAATAACGTAGCAAATTCACAAATAGCTTTAAACCATTTATTCCTTCATATTCAATTTTTTTCAAAAAAAACTTTCAAGATTCTCTCATTATATTTCAATTACCCCAAATGTTATAATTGCTAAAAAAGGAATTAAAAATGCCAATCAAACTCCATTCTAATTTAACAAAAGAATTGTCAACTTATTCTCAAAAAGAGTTAATAGAACTTAATGCTGCATTAGATGATATGATTAATGAAATCAAACAGATGCCTTTTAAAGAATTCGAAAAGAAATTAAAAGGAGAAAAAGAAACTATATCGGATGAATCAGTAGAATTTACTGCTATTAAAGTTGTAGATAACAAGCTTCAGCTTATCAACGAAGAAAAAGAGTTGATTATAGAAGAATATGTTTTTGAAAACAACGAAGATGCAATAAAAGATTTTCAAACATTAGTGGAACTTCTCGGATTAGAAGTTATAAAAGAAAATGAATACGCAAAATAATAATTTTATTTTAAATTCTCAAAATTTTTGCTATAATTGTGGTAGGAATTAGGAAGGAGTGGTGCCTTCCTACCATACTAAAAACAGAATAAAAACTATCCTATCCATCGGCAATCTTTCAGTTGGACTATCCCCAACTCCCAATCCGCCACCCTTGCCGTGGCAGCCGATGGCAACCTACCACATCGCAATTTTACTACATCAGATTTTAAAATTACTTAACATAACGTATGTTCTCGAATAAATATTTTTAAAATGAAAAGTCTGATTATTCAAAATCTATTATTATTTAAACATTTTTAAGATATAATTGTTTAAACTATTCAATTATTACTAAATAGTTTAAACAATTTAATTATATTTCATTCTATATAGTAATGAGATAAATATAAAAAAGGAAAAAATGAGACTAAAAATAAGAGATAGCATAAACTATTCCGGATAAATTCATTCACAACTGAATAGTTTAAACATTGAAACGACTAAAGCAATAAGTACTCTTATAAGAAAAGGAGAAAGAGTAATTTCTCAGAAAAAGCAAGATACAGCAAGAATTGCTTTAAAAATTAAGGTATCAAAAACAAAAGATACAAAATGCCATTAATCTTTTAAGATTGCAAGGAAAATATGAAAAATAAAATATTTCATAACTAAAAAGAAATGAATAATAAATAGTTTAAATTAGTTTAAAATCAATCTTACAATTTAAAGCATTAGCATATTTTATTAAAGTTCCTAAATTAGGAATATATTTATTACTTAAACTTTCAAGTCTTGATATATTAGATTTTGATGTATTCATTTTTTTAGCTACTTCTTCTTGTGTTAAGCCTTTATTTAATCTCGCTTGAATTAATTGTTTTTTTATCTCAAAAATAGGTTTTAAATTTTCATATTCTTCTTTTACTTCAGGATTAGCTAAAGCTTTTTGTCTAAAATTTTCAAGCGTTACCATTTTCTAACTCCTTTTTTCTTTGTAATGCAATTTGTAATTCTTTTTTTGGGGTTTTTTGCGATTTTTTTATGAAAGAATGAAGTATTACTATTTTTTGACCTTTTTGATAACAAAATATGCTTCTTCCAATGCCTTCTTTTCCTTTTGCTCTTACTTCCAAAAGCCCATTATCCAAATGCTTTATATAAGGCTCTCCTATATTAGTTCCAAGTTCCTGTATAAGCTCAAAAATATGTAACAACTTTGCTAATATTTTTGGGGGAAAAGATAAAGTTTCTTCTTCTACTTTCTCATTAAAGAATAATATTTGCCATTTCATAACAAAATGTTATCGAAAATGATAACTAAAATCAAGTAATTTATTAAACAATAGAATCCATCTCACATTTCCAAAGAGTAGGGGAATTTTAAGGTCTTTTTTTAAAGACGATTTTTTTTAGATAATTTTGATATGTGAACCGCTTCCCCTAAATGCTTACGCATTATAGAGGGAGCTTCCCTTATGGGAAGGTTTGTAAGGATGTATATACACCTTCACAGGCTGGAACACAAGCCCTCTATTCGCTATCTCTTTAATTGGAGAATTGCAAGATACGCTTTTTTAAAGAGATGTGGAAAAAATTTCACATCCCCAACTTTACGTTATACATCCCTGCGTAATCTTTAACATAGGGACTTTTATTTGATAATTTTAGTTAAATTAATAGCTTTAAATTTAAGTCAGTGCTTATTTCATTTCTATATAGTAATATAAGACATCTTATTATTTCATAAACATAACTATATTATGTTATAATTGTTTCGTATTTTACATAAAAGGAAACAAAATGTCTAATCCGTTTTCATTCGGAGGTGTGGTTAAAGAAAAAAAATTTTGCAACAGAACAGGTGAACTTAAAGAACTGAAACAGGATATTTTAAACAATCAAAATGTCCTTATATATGCACCAAGAAGATTCGGTAAAACTTCTTTAGTATTAAAAACTGTTGATGAATTAAAAGAAGAATATAAAGATTTTAGATTTGTTTATATTGATTTAATGACTATAACCGACAAAAGAGAATTTATCAATAAATATTTCAACGCTATTGCCAAATCTCTTGAAACACCTTTTGATAAGACGATAGAAGCTCTGAAATCTTTTTTAAGATTAAAACCTATTATCAAAGCTTCAATCAGTGATACTGGTAATATGGTGTTTTCATTGGATTTTTCAAGAAATGAAAGCGATAATGTTTTAGATGATATTTTAAATATGCCGATGAAGTATGGAGAAAAATATAAAGTATGTATAGTGTTTGACGAGTTTCAGGAAATTGAAAATATTGAAGGATTGGAAAATAAATTAAGAAGCGTTATCCAAAACCATTCTAATGTTTCTTATATTTTTCTAGGATCTAAAAAAAGCATAATCAATGCTATGTTTTCAGATACCAAAAGACCGTTTTACAAATCCGTTAAACATTTAACATTATCCCCTATAAGTTACGAAGACTGGAAGAGATGTATTACAAAAGCATTTAAAGAAACTTCTAAAATGATTAATGAAGATATTATAGAGGATATTTTGAAAATAACAAAAGGTTTTCCATATTATACGCAGCAGCTTTGTTATGAAATTTGGGAATTAACTGAAAAAGAAGTTGATGAGAATATATTTAATATGGCTCTAAATAGGCTTTTAAAGCAGGAAAGAGAATATTTTATAGCGATATGGGACAATCTAACACAAAATCAGAAAAAAGCTCTTAAAATCGTCTTAACGACAAACGGGGATAATATTTACGGTGATGAGAGAGCAATTGGAATATTAAAACCTTCATCTTTACAAACTGCAATTAAAAAATTGATTGAAAAAGATATACTAGATAAAAAGGACAGATACTATTTTCAAGACCCGCTGTTTGAGTATTGGTTAAGAAAAGAAATAGTGTAACAATATTAAAAAGATATTTCTAAAATATTATAAAGGGCAAAAATGAGATTAAAAATTAAAAACAGCATACTAATAATCCCTGACAAGCTTATTTCACAACTAGATAATTTGGATATTGAAACAGCAAATGCAATTAATACTCTTCTTAGCAAAGGTGAAAGAGTCACAAGCGAAAAGAAACAGAATGCGGCCAAAGAAGCTCTAAAAGTAAAAATCACAAAAACAAAAGAAAAAATACAAAATGCTATTAACTTGTTAAGATTGCAAGGAAAACCAATTAATCCTTATCAGGTAGCAAAGCTCAGCGGTGTTGCATATAATACAGCAAGGAAATATTTAAAAAAAGAAAAATTTGTGGTATAATTGTGGTAGGAATGAGCAGGGAGTGGCACCTCCCTACCAACAGATAGTGACTACAAGAGCCACTATCAATAGGACAATAATTATCCTATCCATCGGCTACCTTTCAGTTGGGCTATCCCCAACTCCCAACCCGCCACCCTTGCCGGGCAGCCGATGGCAACCTACCACAAACAAAATTATATCAAAATCTTTCTTAACTATTTTCCCGTGAAAAAGTAATAATTATTATTTCATAACTATTTAGTGTTGAATGGATGATTTAATTGTGCTATAATATTTCATTACTAAATAGAGTTGAAGGGTAAACAATGGAATGGGAAAATGTTAGGGATTATCACGACTTTGTATTTTTTTGTATGGAAAAAAGAAAATTTGAAGAGTTGATGAACGATAAAAGTATTCCGGAACAGTTTAAACAAATATTAAGAGATGCGAGAAACGAATACAAATGGCGTAACTTAAACAAAAGAAGAAGCAGTGTTGCAGCGAGTAGAGCAAGGGTCAAAAAAGCTTATAGAAAATGTGCCATAGCTCTTAAAAAACTGATTGATGATGATATACCTGTCACGCCTTACCAAATTCATAAAAATGCGGGAGTTCATTATAATACCGCTAAAAAGTTTATTGAAAAATATAAAGATGATATAGAAGAAAAATATCTTGATTATATTTTTGATGATTTGGATATTGATATTTCAAAACTATAAAGTGACGAATTAATCATCCCAATCATCATTTCCAAAAAAGCTATCATTATTCCAAGAAAAATCGTTATTATCAGTCCAATTCCAAAAAACATTTTCCTCATTCTCGTAATCAGATGACCCTAACAAAATAGCTGATGTTAAATATCCACCTGTTAATAATTCCAACCAAACAAAATCGTGCATCATTCCATATGCAAATCCAATCAGACTCAAAGGTATTAATACATATTTCATTTTAACTTTCTTTTATAGAATTTTAAAAGTATTATAACACACTAGATGTGTTATAATTAGTAAAAAAATAAAAGGAACAAGATGACTTTTGATAAAGTTAGAACCAATGTATATTTGGATAAATCTTTAAAAGAAGAAGCTAAACAGTTTTTTAAACAGTATGGATTGAGCTTAAGTGATGGACTTAATTTTTTACTTAAAAAAACACTTGAAAAAAAAGAACTTGATTTTGATATGCAAATTGAGCCTATCCTTCCAGGAGATACTGATTATGAAATTGCAAAAAATGCTTATGAAAATTACAAAAAACATCCTGAAAATTATGTGACTTTTGATGAAATAAATTGGGATTAATAAATGAAGTATAATTTAGTTTTTGAGAAACAAGTTAAAAAATTTATTGAAAAACAAGATAAAAATTTAAAAAATAGATTTAAAAAAATTTTTTTAAAACTTAGAGAAAATCCTTATCCTACTAATCAAACATTGGATATTAGGAAACTTAGAGGTAGTGAAGAATATCGTTTGAGAATAGGAAAATATAGATTTATTTATCAAATAAAAGATGATGTTTTAGTAATTGTGATGGAAAAAGCAGATAGCAGAGGAGATATTTACAAATGAAAATAACTATCTATAATCAAAAAGGCGGTGTTGGCAAAACAATGTTAGCTACTCAGATTGCATTGTATTTTAATTTAAAAATTATAGAGCTTGATCCTTACGGAATATTAAAATCTTTAATGCCCAATAGAGTTATTAAAGTTGGTTTAAGGGATAAAATTGATGAAAATTTAAACGATGTAGTTTTTGATTTTGGTGGATTTGATGATTTGAGATTAGAAAATGTATCGAAACAATCTGATTTAGTTATCATTCCTTTTAATCCTACTTTAGTTTCTCTTGGAGGAACTTTGAAAAGTTATTATCGTATAAAAAATTTGAATCAAAATATTTTATTTGTAGTTAATGGATATGTTAAAGAACAAGATGTTAAAGACGCAGTAGAGTTTTTAGAAGAGAACATAAAAGTACCTATTGAATATTTTGCAATACCTTTTACTCGTGCAGTCCAGACAGCAGAAAATGAAATCGTATCTATTATAGATTTGCCGAAAGCAGGAGGGCTTAAAAAG
>JAMOTU010000030.1 GCA_027062165.1 Candidatus Altimarinota bacterium | reverse complement strand
CTGTGATTTTGCATTCACGATAACATTTTTTAACTTTTCATCATATCATAAAATAGTGCCATCATCATAAACCTTAGTTACCATGATATCCTTTTGTTTTCAGATTTCTTTTAAATTATTTTCGTAAGAGATTTTCTGCAAAAGATCATTTAAAACTTTCCATCTTCTCTTTTTTTCTTGCTGAGAAATATCATCTTTGTAATGCTTTGCTGCATAAGTACCAGGTCTTGGAGAATATATACCTATATAAATCATATCAAATCTTGCAAATTCTGTAAGCTCCAAAGTTTTTTGAAAATCCTCTTCCGTTTCACCAGGAAATCATACAATAATATCAGTAGTAATAGAAATATCTCTTTTCAAATTTTTAACTTTTTCTACAAATCTTTTATAATCATCTACTGAATATCATCTAAACATTCTTTTTAACACTACATCAGAGCCTGACTGAACAGGTGCGTGAATATGAGGAACCAATTTTTCTTCATTTTCATGAAGAGCTAAAATTTCATCTGTATACCAAGTAGGATAAGGTGAAGTATATCTAAGCCGTTTAAGACCTGGAAGAGACAAAATCTCCTTTAAAATACGATAAAAATCTGGATGTTTGTTAACAATTTGTCCTAATAAAACAATCTCTTGTTTTCATCTGCTAAGATGATATTTAACTTCACTAAGTATTTCATCAAAAGGTCTATTTTTTTCTAAGCCTCTAGCATAAGGCACTATACAATAACTGCAAAATTGATTACAACCTATTTGAATAGGCACATAAGCTGTTTTTGATTTTTCACTAAAAATTTGATTAGCAGTAGGTGCTGGCAAAAGTGAAAGATAAGATGGTTTTGATTTTATAGCTCCAAGGTATTGGTTAACTTTTTCTTTTCGAATAAAATTTTTATAAGTATCATTTAGATTATATAAAATAACTGGTAAAAGATGCAAATCATCTATTCTAAATAAAAGCTCTACATTATCAAACTTAGCTTTTAATTTTCTCCAAAGATCTCAGAAAGCTTCGTTAATTATGAAATTTTCATTATTTACCTCTTTTATCTTTAAAAAATTTCCTTTCTTAAATTTTGTCTGCCAAATATAAATTTCTTCAGAATTCATCAGAATTTCTTCAGATTTCTTTCTATCCAAATTTCTTCCAACCATACAACCAGTTATCCAAATTTTTTTATTTTTTGGGATCTCAGCCAGTTTTCACCAAATTTTGTCTTCAGATTTTTGTCTAACAGAACAAGTATCAAAAATAACAATATCAGCTTTGGTAATATCTGAGGTATATTCAAATCAAATATTTTCTAACACAGCTTTTATTCTAGCACTATCAGCATAGTTAAACTGACAACCGTATATCAAGATATGGAACTTCATATTAACAATTAATTATTAATTTTAAAATATATATTAATTTTTTTACCTCATAATATCTTTCAATCTATAAAAAGGTATCATCTGAATTTCTTTAATCTCTTTTTTTACAAAATTATCTTTATAAATCAAATATACATCTACTCAATATTTCTCTTTTGCTTTTATAAGTTGTCCGATCTCTCTTTGATAATTATCTTCATTTAACTCGTAAACTATTTGAATAAATTTAACTCTTTTTCAATCTATTAAAACAAAATCAATATCAAATTTTTTATCTTTAAAATAAAAAAGACTTTTATTTTCTTGATATCACATTTTTTTAAACTCCATAAATACCCAATTCTCAAAAAGTTTCCCAAAATCCTGTTTGTAATGATAAAAATTAATACTATAATAGCCATTATCTAAGATATAAATTTTTGATTGGCTTCTTTCCTGTTTTCAAATAGAAAAATCAAAATTTTTAACTTCAAACCATAAATATGCTTGAAAAAAATAATCCATCCAATTTAAAACACTATTATAATCAGCGTTTACAATCTGAGAAATTTTTTTTAAATTTATAAAGTTTCACATATATGATAAAATCAATTTTAAAAAATATCTAATCTTTTTTATAGATTTTAAGTTAAACCTCTCTATAACATCTTTAAATAAAGTTATTTCTAAATAATCCTCCAAAATTTTTATCTTATCATCAATACTATCCAACTTGACTATTTCAGGAAAAACTCCCCATATCAAAATTTCATCTAAAATTTGTTTATATCTTATTAATTTAATAGAAGACAAGTATTTTTCATATTTCTCTCATTTAAACTTTAAAACCTCCTCAAAATCTAACGGTAAAATTTCAAAATTTGTTGCCTTTCATCTTAATCAAGAAGCAATCTGAGAAGAAAATAAATCACTAGTCGATCAAGTAACAATAAGATTTATATTAGGATAATCATTATAAATCTTCGTAGCAAATTTCTGCCATCATTCAATTACTTGAACTTCATCTAAAAACAAAAAATATTGTTGTCCAACATCATAATTAACTAATTCCAAAAATGTTTCTAATAAAATATCTAAATCCTGCAGTTGTAAAGGATAAAGTTCAGATCTTTCTAAATAAAGGTACAAAATATTCTGTTTTTTAACTCAAGATTTCAACAACTGATCAATTATCTGATAACAATAAAAAGTTTTCCCTGCTCTTCTTGGTCAAA
>JAMOTU010000029.1 GCA_027062165.1 Candidatus Altimarinota bacterium | reverse complement strand
GTTTGTGATTGTAGATAGATAGTCTATGATTATATCCTTAAGAAATCTAATTATGCAAATAAAAACAAAGAAAGTTTTGATAATATTTTTTGTAATTTTTTATTTATTTTCTTTTTATTTTAATCAGTTTTATTACTTTTTTGATAGATATTTTTCTGTTTATGCTCAAGAAGGGCAGTTAAAGAAAAACAATTTGTATCTTATTTTTGTAGAAAAAAAAATATATCCTCAAATAAAAAATGATTTAAAGCGATATGTAGTTAATTATATTCAGCAAAAGTATTATAATACTATTGCTAAAGTGGTGATTGTGAAAAATGATTTGAAAAGTGTGGATATTTTAAAATATATACAAAAACAATATTTTGATAATACTTGAAATGTTCTAAAAGGTATAGTTTTAATATGAAATATTCCTTTACCAAAATTGAATTATAAATGATTTGTATTTCCTTCAATATATCCTTATGTAGATTTAATAGATAAAAAATATATTTATAATCCTAAGACTTGATTTTTTGATTATGTATGATGAGATAACAAGCCTGAGTTAACACATTCCGTTATAAGATTTGAAACTATAACAGATTATCACAAATTTTTTCAAAAATTGAAAAAGTATCACAATAATCCTAATAAGTTTGTGTCTAGAAAGTTTTATTATGAAGACTTTATATTATTAAAATCTTATTACAATAAAGAAAATCAGCCTTATTATGTAAATAGTTTAGTTTTCGCTGAAGATATTTTAAATCATCATTTTACAAATTTATTGCTAAAACTTTTAGAATGAAATTATCTTTCTAACGTTATTAAAGGTTTAAATCAAGTTTGAAAAAATATAGAGGATTATAAAAAAGAAGCTAGTAAAAGCTTAGAAGATTATTTGAAAACAAATCCAGATTATGCTAAAGTATATAATGAATATTTTAAAAAGACAAAAGATTTTGTAGAAAAGTGGAAAGTTTCAGGAGATAAATACTTATCTTGAGATACTCAGCCTCAATTTCCGACAAAGATAATAGCTCAAGCAATTAAAAATTTTATAAAACCTGTTACTCAACTATTTTCTCCTTCTTATATAGAAAAAATTGCTAATAATGTTAATCGAACTGGTAGATGGAAATATAGTTTTACTTGAGAGAAATCAGTTGATTATGCTTTGAAAGAAATAGTAATAAAAGACAAAATTTCAGCTCTGAAAATACAGAGTTTCAATAATCTTTTAAGAAAAGCAATAGATAAAAAAATAGAAGAAAACAGGTATTATATGCTTTATCCTGTTTTTGTTTATTATCAACAATATGAAAGACCTCAATGTAAATCTAGATATTTAAAGGCACAATATGAAAATTTTTATTTCTGAAAATATGCAGGAGATATAACTGGAGCTCAGGATTTTACTATTTATAGATGAACTTATAAAAATTATACTGAACTTTCTCAGATTTCGTGAGAAAGTATTTTATGAAAAGATTTAGGGACAATAGGGAAAAGTTTTTGATTTATGCAAAGACAGATAGAAGCTAATAGATGATATTATGTACTTTTAACAGAAAAAGATATTGATTTATTTGAAAATACGAGATGTGCTCCTGGAGAAACTTTGAAACAATGGGCTGTTAGATATTGGTGAGGTGCGTCTCCATTAAATGTCGACTGGCAGAAATCTAATTATAAAAAACCTAAGTTTTATTTTTACAATTATAAATATAGTTGGAATCCTTCTTGGAATAAAAATATTTGATGATGGATATTTGATTTAGGAGGAGGAATTCTTACAGATAATGAAATTTCATCTGCTTATGATTGGAAAGCTTATAAAGTATATTCTGCACCTATAAAAACGAAGGAATGAATTTACAATTTTTGGTCTAATACTCCACAAGTTAAAAATCTTACTTATTGTCAAGTTTCTGACAAAAAATTGATGTCTTATCCTGAATTTTTCTCTAAGTATGGAAAAAATGCTTCAGAATGACAATATTTTCAAGTAAATGTTTATACTAATGGAAAATCTAAAAATTATATTTCAGAAAAACCTACTTGTGTATGTCGGCAGACTGCTACTGATGCTGCGGGTTATACTTATACTTATTGTGCTTTGACAGATTATAAAAGACGGGATTACTATTATTATAAACTAATTGATACTAGAGTATGGCATATTTCTCCGACAGCTAGTCAGATAAAAAAAATAAGTGATATAACAGCTGAGAGACCTATTGATGATCCTAAATATATTACGTTTTTAGGTATAGGAGGTGATACAGTTAAGTTGATATATCCTGATTTATGGAAAGTGCCTGTTTATAAAAGAGTAGGTGATAAATATGTATTGAAGAGTATTCCTGAAATTAAGCAATCTATAAAAGAATATTTGAAATCAACAATAGAAGAATACAACAAGAAGTTGAAGGAGCAGTTGAACAAGTCTGTTAATTATTATAATCAATATAAAAATGCTTTTGACTTTTTATGAGAGGTTGATGAAAGAGCAACTCCTAATAGAACTTATAGTTTATTATCAGGTGATTATTTGATAAAAGTTTTGGGAGATGAAAATATAGACATTTTAGCAGAAGCATTATATTACCGTAGTTTAGGCTGGTCAATAAGGCCGGTATTTTCTAATTTTCTTAAGGATATAGATTATTTGAGAAAAAATTTTAATGTAAATGAGAAAATAAGTTATATAGAAGATAGTTATTTTTCGGATAAAAAAGTAGATACAAAAAAATATCCAAATATAGAAACTAATGGTTATGAAGCAGGTTTTATAAATAGTGATTGAGCTGATAATATTTGATCTAACGAAGTTGAGCCGAAGATTATATCTGATATCAAAAGAGCAATAGACTTGAATACTATGTCTTCTTGGTCGAATTCTGATTTAAATTATTTGTATGATAATCCTGCTTTATCTCAAGAAAGTAAATGCGGTATTCCTCCTGATGGAGCTGTTCCTTTGTTTCAATGGCCATCTGCTTTTGCTTGTTGGCTTTCAAGTTTGCCTAAATCTTTTAAAGTTGGCATTACTAACGATTGTAGTTTTACTATTTGAAATTGACTTTCTTATACAGTTTCTGATATTGCAAATAATGATAAAACTGTTGATATTTTTCCTCAACCTGATACTAATGATAAAAATTTATCGGTGAAAGGTATTATAGATAAGTACTTCAGAGTTTCTTATAATGATTTTGTTAAAAAACATAGTCCTGATTTGTGGGAGGAATATCAATTAAAATGATTCTATAAATATGTAATATACTGAAAATTGACGGATAAACTTGTTTTAGATAAATTATCTGAACAACAAAAAGCTATTTATAATGATTTAAAGAATACTATTGGAGTGAGTATATACCCTAATAATTTTATTTCAGTAGAGGATAAAGAAAAAAATTTAAATTTGTATTTTAATTCTAATGACTCTTCTTTATGAGATGTAAATGTATCCATTGGTGCTATATGAAAATCTTGTATAAATTGAGGAAAAATATATTTAGGTAATATTGATATTTGTAAAGAAGATTATCAATTTAAATATAATACTTATGAGGATACAATAATTCCGTTGAAGATTGATTCAAATGTTGCTGGAAACAATTTATTGCAAATAAAATTGTGTAAAAACGATATTTGCGTTTTAAAATCTATTCCTTTGTTAGTAGCTCCTTGAAACCTAGCTAAAATTGAAGTTGTTACTCTGTGAAATAGAATAATTGATGGTTGAAAAATGCCAATAAGAGTGGACGGATATGATATTTATTGAAATAAAATTGATCAATTAGTTTGTCCTTATAGAATAAGTGTAAATTTTGGTAATTTGATAATAGGAAATACTAAAGTTAAGACTTATGAATTTTCTAATTTTAAAGATGCGAGGTTTATTTTGGATTTATGAAATGAAAAAGGATTAGTATGAAAGACTTTGAAGATAGTATTAAAACCTATTTTTGAAAAATCTAATTATCCAGTTTGAGAAAAAGATTTGAAAATTGTGAATTCTAAAATAATTCTATCTAAAAAAGAGCTGAAATTTAAACTTCCTGATAAGTTTGATACAAATCTATCTGGGCAAATAGAGGTTAAATTAGCAGGAAATATTTCAAGTCCGATTACTATTAGATCTAAAAATGGTTTAGTAAAAGTTTATGCTAATATAAATGGTAAGCAAGTAGAAGGTAATTATTTTATAGTTGATAATTGAAAATTGAAAGTTGTTTTAAAACCTTCTTATAGAGCTTGAGAAGATGAAATCATTTTTGATGTTCCTGGACTTTCAAAGAAAAGTTTAAAAGTTAAAATTTTGCCTGCTAATCCTAAGAGAGTAGAAATTAGTTTAGATAAATCTATAGTTTCTAGTTGAGATAATGTAGGAGCTGAAATAAGAGTTGAAGATATTTGGGGTAATATGGTAGATAAGTCTGTAAAGGTTAAAGTATGAGTAGATTTATGATTAAATTTTAAAAATTCTAATAGCAATACTAAAATAGTTACTATTAATTGAAAACAACAGATTGATTTAGTATCTAATGATAAATATTCTAAGTGATATGTTTGGGCTAAAATTAACGATTTAGATCTAAAAGATCAAATTCCTGATTATAAGAGTGTTTCAGTGGAGAAAATAAATTGGCCAATAAACGGTGTTAAAGTAATGTATTTGTCTTTATTTGGTAACGATTGGTGAAATTTACGATGATATTTTTCTAATAATAAAAATGTTGCTAATAATCTTTTAGCTAAAAGTAGTAAAACTTTGGCTATTACTACTCAGTTGATTGATCCTGAAAAATTAAATAGAGTTTTGACTATTGTTAAAAGTGATGGCTCTATTGTTAATTTAGGTTCTAAAAATGTTAAGTTAATTTTGTCAGGATCTAAAATCTATTATTGAATAGAGAGTATAAAAATTAATTTATGAAATGTTTCAGATTATATTTTGACTACTTCTAAATGATGATGAAATGAGATAGTTTATATTCCAAAATGAACTGATAGTTTTATTTATTCTAATGAAATAGAGCCTCAAAAAAAGCAAATAAAAGTTAATTGACAAGTAATTATAGACTTTGACAAATCATTTATATCTCCAGATGTTAGGATAATATTCAAAGATAATAAGTTTCATATCTTATGGAAAAATAAGTATATTTGAGATCTTTTAGTAAAAAGAAATGATAGTTATATTTTAGATAATAATTTCGATTTTACAAAAAGAAATATAGGTCTAAGAAATAATAGAAATTTATGATTAGATTTGATGATTGTAAACACATCGGAAAAACTGTCAGAAGAGTGGGAAGGAGTAAAGTGAATATTGTTAGCTAGAGATCCAGAAAGAGATGTATGATTTAAAGAATTTCCAAATATTAGTTTGTGGGCAGC
The DNA here is from genome assembly GCA_027062165.1 of Candidatus Altimarinota bacterium. Classification (GTDB taxonomy): domain Bacteria; phylum Patescibacteriota; class Gracilibacteria; order Absconditabacterales; family Absconditicoccaceae; genus JAMOTU01. Next base: position 7,157 of record JAMOTU010000029.1, on the reverse strand, counting down.
TTGAAAAAATGTATGAGAAGCAACTCTAAAAGATGCAAACGAATTTGTGATTAATTTTTGAGATATGTTTTTAGAAAGATTAAATACTAATGAGCAAGCTTGAAAAACAAGTTATGATTGATCTAGATGAGATTTAATATATTTTGATGAAAATGGTGGTATTAAGAAAGTCTTAGTATGAGATTTCAACAATGATAATTTAAAAGATATATTAGTTGCTTACAATGACTGAAGAATAAAACTTTTAAAGAATTATTGATTGGATATTAATTCTTTTGTGGATTTATGAGATTTAATGATTGTTAAAAATTGAATAAAAAATATTTATATAGGAGATGTGAATGGAGATTGATATGAAGATTTGATAGTTTGGACCAATAAAGATCAACTGCTTTATTATAAAAATGAAAAATGACAATTTTCTATTGATTGAAAGTTAATTTGTCTTAATGTTCCTGAAAGTCCTTCTTTGAAAGGTGTAAAACAACTTTTTGTAAAGGATATGGATTGAGATTGAAAATTTGACATTGTTACTAATGATATAAACGGAGATATAAAAATATTTTATTGAAATACTTATATTAGCCAATCTTCTTACAAATGTGATGCTAATCGAAAAAATAGATTAAAAGAGAAAATAATAGCTAGTTATGCTTTGACTTTAAAGCAGGACAAAGTTTATGATAATAGTCTTGTTCACTGGCAAGGTTTGTCTATACCAGATCCTGGTAGAGGTATTGGAACAGTAGTTGATGAAAATTGAAAATATATTGATTCCAATCTTTTAGTAAGAAATGGAAATTGAGATCTAGAGGATTTAACTTACCAAAAAGTTTTAGAATTATATAATAAAAAGGTTAACAGATCTTTAGTTTACAATCAAAAATATATAGCTGTTCCTTCAAATATTGGTAAACCTCTTTATGAAGATTGAACAGGAGATGTTTGGTATTATGCAGTTAGTAGTCTTTTGACAGGAGATGATTGATTATCTGTTTATAAAAGATTTGAAAAGTTAAATAACAAAAATCAACCTTTGAGAAAAGGAGATATAGTAAAAGTTACGGTATATATTAATAATTTGTCTAATACTACTAGAAGATTAACTTATTTAGACAATCTTCAATGACCTTGGCAGATAGATGTGGATAGTAGTTGATATATTATATGATTTAACAAAGGTAATTTAAATCCTCAAGTTATTTTTAGTTCAGATGTAGATCCATATATTTTTAAGTTAGATAATATCAAAGTACCCCCAGGTCAAACTATACATTTTTCGCGGTATCTTACTTATCTTTGAACTTCACCAGTTAATATCGATGTATGAAAGTTTGTAAATTGATGAGCTGATTTGCCACAGGTTAAAATATTACCTGTTGATTGATGTGTAAAAAAATATGTAGTAGCTATTAACAATTGAAAGGAAAGTAATAGATGATATGATTTTAGGAAAGTAGATTTACAAGAATATGTAAAATGATATATAGATAGTAAAAAAAGTTTAGTTAAAAACAAAGTTGAAGATATCCAAACTAAGATTAATAATGGTGATTATAAATCTATTTTGGATCAATATTGATGAGTGGAGGATATTTCAGATTTACAATTTTCAGAATGAGATGATTTAGATTTTGATGATATTTTGACAAATGGTGTAAATTTGGATGTGTCTTTGTTTGAGTCCAAAGCTATGGACAGATTTGCTGGGCAATTAGAAGATTTTACTAAAAATTTATGTAAATGATTTTCTCTTTGATGAGATGATTGAACGAAGTGTTGACTGGAACCTCCTTTTAACGTAGCATTTTTTGCTCCTTGAATTTATAATGTTTTTGGATGTCCTGTAGCTTGGGATCCTTGAAGATCAATACTTTGGTATCCTTGAACAAAATGGAAATCTTGTAAGCATAATCCTTGTTGTATTCCTATACCTATGCCTAACAAAACTTCTATTTCTCCTTCTTCTGATCCTCCTAACCAATTTAAGCCTAGTCCTTGTCCTTGAGTTTTTCTTGCTAAATTTAGATTTTATGTTGCACCTACTACTACCTTAGGTATAGGTTTTGCTTTTTGTTTTTGAACGTATTTGTGATGACTTTCTTTTCCTCATCCTTGGTGAACTATAGCGTGAAATTGTGTAGTTGTAGCAAAAAAAGATGTTTTATGTAAAGATAAGCAGAAACAAAAAGGAAATAAAGATATAGAACAATCTTTGGAAGAATGGCAATATAATCTTTCAGATTTTTGAGATTGTAATAAAGATAGCTGGTGAATAGATTGAAATTTATCTCCGTTCAATATAGTTTATAGTAATCCTAATTTAGAAGGTGATAGTTGGCAACAAGATGAATGGTTTAATACTGATTTGAATGGTTTTGAAATATGATGAAATGTTTTAAAATTGCAGAGAAATTATATATGAGATACCTTGAAGACTAAAGATGTGTTACTTAAAAAATGAATGCCTATAAATTTAAAGATTGAGTGATGAAATCTTAAATGATTAGTTCAGTGTATTATTAAAAAATGGCTTGATAGACAAATAAGATATATAATCAATGCTTTAACTAATATGACTATATATGTATATCTTCCAGATTTAAGTCAACTTTTAGAGTGATGGGATAAGTTAAAGGATTTGAATAAATTGAAAAATGATATAACAACTACAATTTCTGATAATTGGAAACAAGTAAAGAAAAGTCTAAAAGATAAAGAGAAATGATATACTTTCAAAAGTGTTCTTTTACCAAGAAAGGAAGTATTTTGAAAACTTTCTGAAACATTCTCTAATCCTTTCAAGCAAATAGAAAAGTTTTTTGAAGAAATACCATTAATTAATATTCATACAAAGGCTATTGTTATTAAATTACCTCGGTTAACAGAAGAGGAGTGGGAAAGACAAAAGGCATATTTGACACAGTGGTTAGATGAAAATAAAGAAGTTATAAAAGAATGGGAGAATTTAGTTAAAAGTGCCGCTTGAAAGTGTAAAGAGAATGATGAAAATTGTAAAGCTACTTATCAAAAATATTTAAAAATCTACACTAACATTAAACAGATAGAAAGTAGAGTTAAACAAGATATTGAAGCAATTGATGCATGGCAAAGGTTCCCATTACAGCTTTATGCTTATCTTCATATAGTAGATAAACTTTTGCAATCTATTTTGTGTATAATAGATAAATTTTTCTTATCTATTGTAAGATGGTTTCATCAAAATGCTGTTAGATTTGAAAAATGGGTGGATTTTATAATCTTGATGATTGCCGTTATTAAAACATGGCAGATTTTGATAGATTTTTCTGTAAAATGGAAAAGATCTTGTGGTAAGTGTAGAGTAGACAATTATGATTTTTATGATTGTACATTGTCTGTTTTCTGTATAGATTTACCTATTTTACCTATACCTCCATTTAAATTGCCAGATATTTATATTGATCTTTCCCATATAGATATTGGACTTAATATAACTTTACCAGAATTTAGATTTAAACCTATAAGATTGCCACCGATAGTTTTACCTACTTTACCATATCCTCCTAAAGTTTGATTAAATGTAAAATTGCCACTTCCACCTGAAATACCTATGCCTCCTCAGCTTCCAAGTATTACTTTTAATATACCAACACCAGAGATTAAATTACCACCATTATTACCTCCTGCTCCAAAATTACCGCCATTGATGCCACCTATAAAAGCAGTATTAGATATTGCTCAATGGATTTGAAAAATTCGGTGTATTATTAAAAATTGAATTTGATTAGTTGCTGAATGGAATACAAAAACAAGGATAGAACAACTTACTCAAAGATATTCAAGAGTAGCTCCTTTTGATTTCTTACAGCTTACTTTGCCAAAATTTCCATTTCCGAAGTATTATGATGTTAGAATAGATACCTATGTAAATTTGAAAATAAATTTTGACATGGTATATGATATGGCTAAAGCTTTTGCTAACGTTATTAATTGATTTACTAATTGAATAATAGATGAGATTAATAAATGAACTATGAAAGTAGAAGATGGATTAAATGAAAATGCTATAACTATACCAGATATAAATGCAGATTTTGATTTTCAATCTTTTAATGATTTATTCTATAAATCTGAAATAGCTACAGGTGATTATTTTGAAAATTATAGAAAAAAATTACTTGCTAAAATTGATATATTATGATCTGAAGCAAAATGATACAGAAATGAAATAGATAAAATAAAAGATATTTTGAAAAGTAAATCTATGATTAGATTAAATGCATATTGATTGAATAAAATAAAAAATAGAGCTAAATTTATTGTTCAGCAAAAAAGAATTTATTATAGCAAACTTGCTGAAAAGATCAAAAGATGATGATGGAATGCTTTATTAAAATTAGCTAACAAAAATAAGTTAGTAGTATTTGATAAAGAAAAGGAAATTAGTTTATCTACAAATATATTAAATGTAAATCCAAAAGTTAAAAAGTTTATAAAAAATTGACCAAATCCTTATAAAGCATATTTTGAGTTAAATAAAAAGATTGTAGATTGACTTTATAAAAAAATTAATCAGAAACCTTACTATGCTTTTGGTATGACAAAGCAAGATTGGCAAGCTAGTAAAATTTATTTAGAAAACGTTAAGTCACAATTGGATAAAGTAGTTTTATCCAAAGAAGCTTTTGATGTTAATGATACTAACAATAAAGCTAATTGATATTTTTGATTATATGACATGGCAGATATTTGACAATTTATACATTGATTTTATGTTAGATGAAAAGATAATAAATATCGGAATATTATTTATGATATTGATTTTGCTGATAAGGTTAGAAAAAGAAAAACTTATTTGTGATTTGATTTTAATGGAGATTGAGAAAGAGATTGGATTGTATGGACGGACAAAGAAATATACATAAAATGGTCTAATCAGAAAAAACAAATTAAAAATATCAAATTTTCTAGAAGTCATTATAATGATTATATCGAAGAGATATTATATAAACCAGATTATGCTTTGGAGGTAAATAAATTTAAGCTAAATTCTGTTAGTTATGATGATGTTTGAATTTCGTGGTTAGGTGATGGTTATACAAAAATTTATTTGATAAAATTGGAATCTAGAATAGATATTTCTTATGATCAAAATCAAGTAGTTTCTTCTATTTTGCCACCAGATATTAAATCTTCAAAATATATATTAGCGATGGATAAAAGTTTAGATCCCGGTGCAATAAAAATAAAATATAAGGATTTAAAATGATTTGTTTACGATTTACAGAAGGAATGAAAATTGATTTTAAAATTGATTGATCCGGCTGCAGAAAAAATAAATTTACATTTACTAATAGATCCTAGAAAACGAAGATATGCTAGAATACTAAAATTGAAAAATATTTCTACTCCGGATTTTCCTGAATATACTGCAGTTAGTTCATGGTCTAATCAAATTGTTTTTGGTAGAAGTATTTGGTCTGATGATATGCCACCGTCAGATGAGATAGCTTTAATAAGATCTAAGACATGACAAATTGTAAGTAAAGGAAAAGATCTTTACGGATATGTAAATACTAAATATCGTTTAAAAGTTCAATGGAAAGATAATGTTAAAGTAGTTAAATCTTGGATATCTGATAAAAAAGGGAATGTTATTAAGCAAGTTGAAAATGGAATTTTAGAGATTAGTCTTTATTCTAAAAAGCCTAAACAAATTGTTTATTATATATGAGCTGTAGATCAAAATTGAAATGTCTATAAAGAGCAAATAAATGTTAATATTAAAGTTCCTATTGTAAATATAGATGCAATTAAAGTAAATGATTGATATGCGCAGATAATAGCTAAGCTTTCTAGTCAAATAGATGAATGACAAATTAAATTTTATAGAAATAGATTTGGAGAGTGGCAAATTCTTACAGGGAAATCAATAGATTGAGATAAATCTCAATTTGTCGTTATTTGGTCTAATGAATATATTACAGGAGGATTATTTAGCTTTAACTGAACTATTGAATTTAAAGATATAGATTGAAATATAGTTTGAGAGTTAGAGCCTGATGGTTCGTTGGCATTACAAAAACCATATGATTATAGTGTTGATATTAGCCAAGGTTATCCTTTGATATTGATATATAATAACAAAACAAATAAAACTATATGGAGAGTCTTTGTAAAATCTTTACAATTGAAAAATATAAAAATAGCAGGAGATTATGAAGTATTAGATTTAAAAAATAGTCTTTATTGATTGTTTAATGGTTGAAAATGTGTTTTAGATAAAGATATTAATCAGTGTGTTATGTATGTTACTAAAGGATGATTAATATATATACCTTCTGAATATAGGTCAGATTGGAATGAAATTAGTTATAAAGTAGTTGATTGAGAAAAGATGTTTATTTTCAAGTCTGATAAGGGGAAGATAGAGATATATAGTGAATAACGAATTTACAATATTTAAAGGTAATTTTAAATGAAAAGATATATAAAAGTTATTTTATTTTTGTTATTCTTCTTATTTGCTATAACTTTTGCTGATAATTGTCCTGATATTTGTGTTAGTCAGCCATCTTATATTCAGAGTTTAGAGCAATTGTCTAAGAATATTTTTTCTATTACTAAAATTGAGAAACAAAAAAATGAATATTGAAAAGGTATAGTAAGTGATATAAAACAACTAATTGAGCAGGCTACTACTAAGTGATGAAATGTTATAGGTTGTTTTTGATTTTATGGAAACACTTTGTTTTCAAATTCTATGAGTATTACCTTTGGAATATTTACTCTTTTAAAAAGTCCTTGGGCAATAGTTAGAGATTATTCCAAGTTGCGAGATTTAGCGGATTTGGTAAGAAATGTATATTTTACTATTTGTTGAAATGATAATATAGAAATTACGTTAAATAAAGAACAGCAATATCAACTGAAAGAAGCTATTAATTACTATAATTCAGAAAAACCTTTGATTTTTGTTTATCCTAAAAATTTTAGTAACTGAATAAAATATCAAGATGTATATGAATTTTTATATTATTTGATAAATTTACATAAAGATTGATTGTTGAAAATGATGAAAGCTCAAGATGTTGATGATGTTGTTAGTTTTTTAAGTTGAGGAGGAAGCATTAAGAAATGTTTTAAAGGCAAAAGTCATAATTTTTGCAATTATT